>JANOGZ010000225.1:0-4013 GCA_031406255.1 Pyrinomonadaceae bacterium
TTCTCCTCTGTTATCTCGATGCTGTCGAGAATGTCATGGACCAATCGGGTAGGAGGGAGCCTCGCGGCTCCCGTCCTCCCACACCACCGGACGTGCCGTTCGGCATCCGGCGGTTCGTGAAATCGCTACTGCACATCGTTCGCAACTCGCAAACCATCATTACTGACGAGTGATATTGCTCGCTGTGTGCCTCTTGTGCTGTTGGCTTGGGCATTCTCTCTTTGCCGTGACGCTTGACGCACCCAACTCGTACCATCGCCACTTCCGGCGGCTACTCTCCGGGTGGGAATCGGGCATCTCAGCCATACTATCGGCGTCTCCACTGTCAGCGAAATTCAAGTTCCCTTGCCGGACTTCACGTTTGGGCCTTCAGTCCTATCACCGGACCTACTATGCCCTCGGCTGACTTCTGTCATCTCATCGCGTCGCCTCTCGACGACCCTAGCCCGGAGGCAAGATGACAGACCTCCCCGCGTAAGACACATTCACTTTCCCGCTTATGCCTGCCGCATCTACAACAAAACTTTCCGTACAGGTATTAGACTTTGAGTAACTTTGCCCTCTCATCCAGCTTTGTCGCCTCATATGCGATTCCTGTTCGTCAGGCCAGCGTTTTGCTTACAGCTTCCTTCAGATTCCACCTCACGATGGACACCCTTGCTGTTCGGCTAACAATTCCCCCTGTCGGGCTTGTAGGAGTCTTTCACTCCCTAGTGAACGCGCCATGTCGGGCGCACAAAGAAAAGGCGAGCCCTTGAGAGGGCCCGCCCGGCGGCCTTTTACTTGTACATATGCTTCAGACTCTAAACGTTTTGAGTCAGATTCAGGCCTCGCCCCATCCGGGAAGCTGCCTTTTCGGCTCCACGTCGAACACTTTCAGCCGCGCCCGTCTTGTTGGCTGGTATTTATTGCGGCGCATTCTTTTCCGAAGCGGGAGCTTTAGCGCGTTGCGGTGTGGCCGTTTCCTGAAATTAGCGGCGACATAAGCTGTGCGGGTCATAAGACATCGTTTCCATAGTACGATCTCTATGACCCGTACAAGTCATATCATTACTTCTTCAATTCTTCATTGATCAAGGCTCTCAGGTCTTCTTCGCTGAACCGCGCCAATCTTCTGCCGTTGACGAAGAACTGCGGCGTTTTCGAGACGCCAAGGCTCTGTCCGTCTTTTCTATCTCGCTCAACTTTCAACACGTGTCGGTTTTGGGCGATAGAGTTCCGTAGTTTCTCCACGTCGAGTCCGAGCTCTCCGGCATACTGTTCGAACAGGGCAATCGGTGGCTCGTGTCGCCCGGATGGCACCCCGTGGTGTCCCGCGCCCCACTCCAACTGTCGCTGAAACAGCAACTCCTGCATCTCCCAGTATTTTCCCTGTTCGCCCGCCGCTTCCGTCACTACCGCCGCCGCGAGGGAGTTCGTGTGAAGCGGCATGTATCTCACCACAAGTCTGATTTTGCCGTTATATTCCCTGAGAATCTTTTTAATCAGAGGACTGAATTCGCGACACGATTCGCATTCCGGGTCTAAGAATTCGACCAGGGTCACGGGGGCATCCGCCGAACCCAGAGTCGGACTGTCCGGTCGAACGAGCGGACTATCGCCTGATGCGGAAGACTTCCGTTCACTTTGCACGGATTTTCGATAGTAGGATGCACCCATAATGGCGGCCACGGCGACGATGATCCCGATTAAGGCCAGAATCTTGATTTCTTTTTGCATGTTATTCTCCCACTTTCTCAGATTTATGAAACAGCAGGCACAAAGTCAGGCCGACGAAAGCCACGAGCGCCATGAGCGGAATGGTGATGAAGCCGAGCCACTCTATTTGACGTGAAGTACATGAAATACCAACAGTGCACGGAGTAATGCTTTCGGGAACGATGCCGTAGTAAAGCAAATTGTGATGGATCGAGATAACCAGCCCGCCCAGACAAAGGGGTAAGGCGTAATACTTCATCCGGCTATCTCGCATGATGATTCCACTCCCGATTAAAAGTACGAGTGGGTACATGGCGATGCGCTGATACCAACAGAGAAGGCATGGTGGCAGCTCCATCACCTCGCTGAAGAAAAGGCTGCCGACGGTGGCGACCAGGGCGATAACCCAGGCCAGATACGGCAAAATGCTGCGTCGAATCATCGGCACCTGTAGCCCCCTCTCGCATTCCCCACCCGTATTTGCGCATTACGCTGCTGCTGCTGTTCTCGTGGCGCTGGTCGAGAAAAGATCATCGCCGTAGCCTTTCCTATGAAAATGTCTCGGAAGGTTCCAGGCTGTTTGTAAACGAGCTATCTCTGGACACCTGATTAAAGCAGGGACGTAGAGACAGACGAGACCTTATTGCAAGAACCTGGACAGTGCTTCAGCAAGAGGAAAGATTTAGGCGAAGCGTGGAGGGTGGTATGTACTTTGGAGTGGAGGCGAAGGTAGAAAGTCTTTTTCTAAAGGCTTTTGTGGTGATTTCAGCTCTGAGTTACAAATAGAGGCGAAGCCCAGGCCTGGCAGCACATGAGCGCAGCAGCAGAAGCAATCTTCATCGCATGGCGCTTTGTCTGAGGGCTGATCCGGTTGAGAATCGTTTGATGTTGGGACGGCTGCGGCGTTGTTCTCGCCGTCTCTGTCCGAAGCCGTTGACGCTAAAGTGACCCTTTGCAGGGGCAGCCCACCTATTTCTTCACCCCCGCAGAAATATTGTTGCATGGTGAGATCTGCGCCGGTGAAAAGCAGCAAGAATATGGCAACACCTCGAACGAGGCGCCCATACCTTTTACTAATATAATTTACCGTCAATTCCGATCTCATCAGTGCAGACCTTTACTAAATTTGATTTTTGCATATGCGCAGCAGTCAGTCAACAATACACAACGTAGGTAGTGAGGTAATAAAGGGCCCGCCACTCAAAACGTTTTGAGTCAGATTTAAGACTACTGAAGAGCAAAACCGCCGCCTGGCCTGGCAGGGCAGCACGCTGCGGTTTCGCTCATTTCGCAGGACCGCTTCGGATGATCTCGAGTTACCCCGATCACGACACACGTAGAATACTGCACCACACAGAACGAAGCGCTATTAAGCCATCTCTCCAGACTTTTCGCCGACTGCTTGCGCCCTACTCCGGCACCACCAGTTTCGCCTGCGGCAGCATCGCGGGCAGGCCCCGGTGCTGCCAGCAGCGCCCCACCCCACGCACACGACGCGAGCAGGGCGTTCCCTTCTTCGTCCGCGCGCCGCAGATCGAGACGATTTCGTGCGGGTCGGTCGGACGCTCAGTCGCCGCCGCCCCGGCCGCGGCGTCGCCCGCTTCGACGGCCGCTTTACCGCGCCCGTCCGCCCTCTCATTTTCCGCGCCCGCCTGTGCCACGCCAGCAACACCGGCTTCCGTGAGTGAGGCGTGAGCGGGCGCCTCGCGGCGTTCGATGATGAGCGGTGGCGCGGCGGGCCTTCCCCCGCGCCCGGCGCCGAAACCTACCCAGAAGAAAGCGCTCAACACAAGTAGGGGGAGAAAGATTCCGGCTTTTCGAAACTGCCCGTCGCACATCGCACAAAACCGGCGACTCGTCCACAGGCGCCAGCGCAGGCGCTCGATTCGTGCGCCGCATTCGGCGCAGAAGTTCGGCTTATACATCTCGCGGGTTATCTCCTTTCAGGGTGAGGATGCGCGGTGGGCGCTGGCCCTCAAGAGAGATATCAGGGCCGTCGCCGTACTCTCGGTGAGGATGCGGCTCCGGCCAACTCGATCAGAACGTGCCCGATTATATGCCAAAGACCCTTGACATGCACTCGGCCCATTCTGTTTCACGCGCAGCACATGTTGCACGCGCGAGACGCGGGTGCTATAGTCTCTGTGCTTTCATGACTGGGACGACCGGAGTAGCTTGTCGGCGGGGCAGCTACCGAAGCGTTCTCGATTGTAGATCCCGGGTCTTCGATGCGTCCGAAACTCTATTGCAATCGCTACGGGCATTTCAAAGACGCGCTGGTGTGCTCGGTCAACTGTATTTATCGCACACGGTGC
>JANOGZ010000233.1:0-5357 GCA_031406255.1 Pyrinomonadaceae bacterium
CTGCGCTATCTCGAAGGTTATGAAAACCGCGAGATCGCGCACTTGCTCGGCACCTCGCAGATGGTCGTCGCTGTCACCCTCCACCGCGCGCGCACACGTCTTCGGAAAGAGATTGGCGAGTTTTTGGAGAAACATCATGAAGCATAAGGATACGAATAATATTTTGGACGAGATTACCGCCGGGATACGTGATGAGCAGCTTGATCCGACGATGGTCGCGGGCGCCGCCGAGCGTGTCTGGAAGCGTCTTTCCGAACAACAGCTCAGCTTCGCGATCGAGCCAGAGCGCGCGCCCGTCGAGCGAATCCGCAACTGCGCGGATTTTCAGACGCTGATCAGCTCCTATCTGCACGGCGAGTTGTCTCAGGCGCGCGCCCTGCTGCTCGAAGATCACACGCAGGAATGCATTCCCTGCCGCAGGGCGCTGAAGGAAGCGCGCACGGGCGTACCGTCGCGCGCCACAGCCCGGAGCGGAGGGTTTTTCGCCCCGCAGTCGAACGCCGGCGCACGCCTCGCCTCACCGATCTGGAAATGGGGCATCGCCGCGGCGCTCATTCTCGGTTTCGGAGTTGCCGTGACGATCTTTATGGAGCGCTTCTCCGGCGCCGGCTCAAATACCTTCGCGGCGACCATCGAAGCGGCCGACGGGCCGGTCTATCGTATCTCTGATGATGGTAGCCGCGCGCTCTCGGCGGGCGCCCAGCTTCGCGCGGGTGAGCGGATTCGCACGGCCAAAGATTCTGAAGTCGTGGTTCGTCTGGCCGACGGCTCGGTGGTCGAAATGCGTGAACGCTCCGAATTCTCGGTGACGGAAAATAATCGAGGGACCACCATTCAGCTCGATCGTGGAAGCGTGATCGTGCAGGCCGCCAAGCAGCGACCGGCGCATCGTCTCTACGTCGCGACGCCCGATTCGCTCGTCTCCGTAACCGGCACGATCTTTTCCGTCAATAGCGGCACGAAGGGCTCGCGCGTGTCTGTGATCGAGGGCGAGGTGCGTGTCAATCACGGCGGCGATGAGAAGATCCTCCGCCCGGGTGACCAGACGGTGACGCAGTCGAGCCTCGAACGCGTCCCCGTGCAGGAAGAGGTTTCGTGGAGCCGTAACGCCGCGCGCTATGCGTCGCTGGTCGCCGAGTTCGCCTCGCTGCGCCATGAATTGAATCAAAGAGTTTCGCAGCCGGGGGTCCGCTATTCGACACGCTTTCTTGAAATGGTACCGGAGGAGACAGTGCTCTATGCAGCGCTGCCTAATCTGGCGGCGACCCTCAGCGAGTCGCACCGCATCATGCAGGAGCGCATCAGCCAGAACGCCGCGCTTCGAGAGTGGTGGAAGGAGAATCATAACTCTCCGGCGGGAGCCCCGAGCCTCGACCAGGTGATCGAGAAGGTCCGAGAATTCGGCGAATACCTCGGTGCGGAAATCGTCGTCAGCGCCGGGATGGATCAGCAGGGAAACCCTGACGGGCCGCTCGTGCTGGCCGAGCTCAAGGATGCGGCGGGCTTCCAGGCTTTCGCCGCGCGCCAGATCAGCGAGCTCGCCGGCGCCAAAGATGGGCCGACGATTCGCCTCATCGCCGACCCGCTCGCGGCGGCGCCCACGCCGGCACAGAACGCGAAAGCGCAACAGGAAATCTTCATCTGGATACAGAACGACTTCTTCGCGGCGTCACCGCAATTGCGCCAGCTGCGCCAGCTGGCAACGACTACAAAAGCGCCCGGCACGAATCGCTTCGCCGGAACGCCGTTCTACTCGCGTATCGCGGAAGTCTATCGTGAGGGCGCGGGCCTGATCGTCGCCGCCGATCTGGAAAAGATTATTTCTCATTCGATGCGTGAGGGCGAAACGGCGCAAGCGACGGGCGAAGAGGCACGCCGCGAGGCTTACCGGCAACTCGGCATCCTCAATCTCAAGCATTTCGTCGTCGAGCAAAAAGAGGGCGGCGGCAAGACGCGCAGCCGCGCCGTGCTGAGCTTCAATGAACCGCTGCGCGGCATCGCTTCGTGGCTCGCCGCGCCCGGCCCGATGGGGGCCCTCGAGTTCATCTCTCCCGACGCCAACGTGGCGATGGCCTTCGTCGTGAAGGAGCCGGTCTCACTCGTCGATGATTTACTCGGATTCCTCGAAACCGCCGCGCCCGACCTGCGCCGCCACTTCAGAGACCTCGAAGCGCAGCACGGCCTCGACGTCCGTCGCGACTTCGCCGCGCCGCTCGGCGGCGAGTTTGCCTTCGCGATTGATGGACCGGTTCTGCCGACGCCCTCGTGGAAGATGGTCTTTGAAGTTTACGATCAGGCGCGCCTGCAACAGACGTTCGAGCAGGTCGTCGAAGAACTGAACCGCTGGGCCGCCAAGGAAGGCCAGAAGGGCCTGCGCTGGGAGCGCGCCGACATCGGAGGACGCACTTTCTACGCGCTGAAATCAGATGATCACGGGCTGGAAGTGCACTACGCTTACGTTGACGGCTACCTTATCGCCGCGCCCAGCCGGGCGCTGGTGGATCGTGCCATTCGTTACGCCGATGCGGGCTACACGCTGCTGCGCTCGCCGCGTTTGCTGAGCGCGCTGCCGGAAGACGGAAACGTCAACTTCTCGGCCCTCTTTTATCATGATCTGGCTCCGCTGCTGAAGCCACTGGCTGATCGCATCGGCGACTCGGCGAAGAGCCTGCCGGCGGATGAGCAGCGAGCGCTCAAGTCGCTCGCCGCCGGAGCCGCGGTGCCCACACTCGCCTACGCCTACGCGCAGGGCGATCGGATCACCATCGCGGCGAACAGCGAGGGAGGACCGTTCGGGTTGAGTCCGGCGAGCCTGTTGGGTCTGCCAAACTCATTCGCGCTGCAGAACGTGCTCGAAGGAGCCATGCCGGAGAAGAAGTAACGGCGGGAAGAACGGGTCGCGCCGTGGTTTGTGCCGAAGCGATAGTTTTCGATTTGAGTAAGCGCAAAAAGAAGGAGCAGTCATGAGACGCCATCTAGCAATCGTAAGTTTGGTAGCAGCGCTGATCGGCTTGACCGGATGCGGCCGCCGTCAGCCGGACACCGCGTTGACCGTGGCGGCCGCCGGCGGAGACGCCGCGCAGGTGCGTTTACTGCTGGCGCAGAAGATCGATGTGAACCTCAGAGACGGCAACGGCCTCACGGCTCTGATGTGGGCGGCGAGAAATGGCCATGCGGAAGTAGTGAACTCTCTGCTCGACGCCAGCGCGGACGCCGATCTGCGTGATTGCGCGAGCAACGGATGGACGGCGCTGATTCACGCGATCCACAAAAATCAGAATCAGGCCGCGCGAGTTTTGATTGGTCGGGGAGCCGACGTAAATGCCATCGCCGGCGACTGTGGAGGGGTGTCAATTGAGGGCGGGCCGACGCCTTTACTGTTTGCGGCCGGTTACGACAACACAGAAATAGTCAAAGCGCTGCTCGATAAAGGCGCCGATCCTCACACGGGGCCCGTGCTGTCGAACGCTGTCGGCGGAGCATGGGACATCGATCGGCCGACGGCCGACCGGTGCCCGACCGAAACGGTGAAGGCCCTTTTCGAAAAAGCCCCCGACCTGTCGCTGGGAAATGGTCCCTGGGAGCGCTCCGCGATGTGGTTCGCCAGGCACAGGCATTGCCCGGAAGTGATCGAGCTTATCGAGCAGCATAATGCTCATCTGGTAGGGGCGGTGGTCACAGAAGGAAACTACAAAATAAGAGTCGTTCCCGACGGGTGGCTCAGTAGCACGGGCCTCGATGAGCGCGACCGGACGGCGATATTCCGAACCTCTGGCCTGTTCGGCGGTGATGTCGAAGTGATCATCAAGAACGGTGAACTCACCGTCGACGATAAGCACTACGGCGCGTTGAAAGAGGGAGACACGATCATCGTCGATCACGGCCGGGTGTTGATTAACTCCAGAGAAGTACGGGAAGGCGGCGTCATCGCCAGTAACTGATCCCCGAGGCACGCACAGTCATTTCAACCGTTGCCTTCTATAAAGAGAAGAATCGCCAGATCGAAGCAATAAAAGCTTCGATCTGGCCATTCTCGCTGCTTTCGCCCGCGCGGCGCGCTGAACGAAGTCTCTATATGAAGCTGATTAGTCTCTCGATCATCTCCTGGCTTCTGGGACTGGTGATCCTCCTCCTTCCGGTCTATGCTCTGGATGGAAGATTCCCCGTCGGCGCCGGGAGCGAACTTCCCACACCCACAACGCTTGTGGCGTCGGTGCTGACCTTCGCCCTGCTTAATACGCCGGGACTCTTCTGTCTGAAGCAACTCTGCGGAAGCGATAAAACGGCGCAAATGTCCGGCGCCTTGTTCGCTTTGACCGTCAACGCGCCGATTCTCTTGATCGCAACCTATCTGGCTGGGAGAACTTTGGCCCCGCGCGAAGCGTTTCTCTTTATCGGCACCTTTGTTGTGATCGGCATCGCCTTCGGATTAGGCTTCGTGTGGAGTTGCCGGGAGAAGATTTCCTTATAACCGATGGCGCCCCCTTCTCACGACGGGCGCGGATCATGTGGCGGCTTGCTCCCGCAATGGGATAGGGTTTCGGCTGATGATGATGAATCCGGTGATTGACCTTGATGGTTTGGGCGTCGAGTTCGGACGGCGACAAATCCTTAAAGACCTGCGTGGCGCGCTGCGCGGGCGCGCGATCGGCCTGCTCGGCCCCAATGGCGCGGGCAAGACGACGCTGATTCATACGCTGCTCGGATTCCACCAGCCTTCACACGGCACCGCCCGCATCTTCGGCCAGGACATCACCGCCGACGCGAAAGCCATCCGCGCGCTGATCGGCTACATGCCGGAGCGCGATTCTTTTATCGCCAAGATGACCTGCGTCCACTTCGTGCGGTTGATGGCCGAACTCTCCGGCATTCCTTCCGCGGTGGCGCTCGAACGGGCACACGAGGCGCTCTTTTACGTCGGCCTCGGCGAGGCGCGCTACCGCACGCCTCCGTACCCTCGGGATTGACGCTCGTGGGATTCAGGACCACACCGCTCAGCAGGCCGAAATGTTCGATCAAACGTACCGTGACGTCGGTATTCAGCGACAGCCCGCGGCCGCGCAGCGTGATGGATTGGCCGGGGTTGGCGGAAGCCTCGGCGGGATTGGCGGGAGTACCCGAGGCGGCAGTGCTCTCGATGCCCTGGATCTCGACGACAAACGGAGCGCTGGTGCCGCCGGCCGTAGTAACGCTGACCGGCCCACCAAAATGCTGTTCGATCAGCAGTGGAAGCTCGAACCCCACGCCGTTGTTGCGGACGTGGACCGTTCCACGGAAGAACCCGCTGCTGGCGACGTTTGGTCCCGACGAGGTGCTCGTATCGGCCAAGATCACCTCGCCAAACGAGTACACGGTTG
>JANOGZ010000245.1:0-1696 GCA_031406255.1 Pyrinomonadaceae bacterium
GATTGCCGGGAAGGCCGACAGAGATCTCAATCCGGCTGTTAGCCATATCTCTCACGTGAACCACCATGTCAGGCTGCCAAGCGCGATGCTGAGCACCTTCCAGTGGTTCTAGGGCGTGAGGCCGGGTTCCCGCGTCACGGCGCTTGAGTCAGGCGTGCATGATTAACCGCACAGGTTCGTTTGGTATGACAGGCTTCCTCCGCATACTGACTTCAAAGAAATCAGTTCACAGAACGCCACCGGCGCTGCCGGAGATTACGGTCGCGTCATCCGGAAAAAGCGCCATATCTCCTGACTGGCACTGGGTCCTCCGGGGTCCGTGTATGAGGCACCTTCTGCTCCGCCCGACCAGGCGTGCTTTAATTCGCGAACAATCCATTTTTCCATGAGCGGCGTGCCCGTACGATCATTGTAGATGTGCTTCGTATATGAATATCCACCGGAGGTAACGCCTTCCCTCGTGTTATCGACTTTCTCATCCACGCTGTCATTGTCTCGGCCGTCATCAATGAAATCGTTTGTCTGCATCCATTGAGTGATAACCTGATCGGCGTTCACCGGAGCGACCGCGCCGTCTTGCGCGCCTTGAAAAACGATGACGCGCATCAAATGCCTGGTGTTGCCCATCGCCTGATAAGCCAGTTGGCCCCCATGCGCCGGGTCCGCGCCGCCCCGCGTCATGGCGGGCCGCGCCTCGTTCAAGGTTGTCGCCGCTTTGTAAGCCAGGCCTGAATGAACTCCGATGGCCGCGAAGAGGTCTGGATATGTCGCGCCCATGATGACCGCCATCGCTCCTCCGGCTGAGACGCCCGCGACAAAGACACGTCGGGAATCTACTTTATAGCCGGCGCGAACCTTATCGACGACTCCGGCCAGCAGCGACGGCTCGCCCTGCCCGCGAGATTGATGGCCCGCGTCGAACCAGTTCCAACATTTAAGAGGATTCGCGTCCGCCGCCTGTTCAGGATAGACCACCAGAAAATTGTTCTTCTCCGCGACCATATTCATCTGCGTTCCGGCGGCGAAATCATCCGGCGTCTGTGTGCAACCATGCAACATCATCACCAGCGGCCGCGCGGTCTTACCCGTGTACGCGGCGGGAATCCAGAGCTTGTAGCCGCGCGCGCCATACTTATTACTCACCGTTCCGGTGGCCCAGCTTCCGGCACGCGCGGCCGCCGGAAGCAGCAACAGGAGCGAGGCGACGCCGAGATTGATGAGGACCACCCTCCTGCTCATGCCTGACCTGCGCGGAAGTAGCCTGTCTGAAGATTCGGTGGACATTTATGTCACGCTCTCCTTCTGACGTTCTCAACCGGCGATTCAGCTGCTCCGGGAATTGGCGCGGCGGTCGTCGAGTCCGGTTCGGGCGCAGATTCGCGCATCCATCGTTGCAGCCTCTCCATGTCTTTGATCACCGTGCGCGAGCTGGCGAACAGCACGAGCGTGAGCAGGAGGCCGAGCGCCGGGATAATGTACATCGCCAGGTGCAGCCCCTGCGCGCGAAACGGCTCAAGCGTCTGCTGGGTGATCTCGACAACGCCGCTCTCGATGGCGGCGCGGGCGGTGAAGAAATCACTCGCCAGTCCTGTTCCCAGCGGGCCGAGCGCCGCGCCCAGAACGTACATCGCGAAGAAGTAGATTGACATCGCGGTGCCGCGCAAAGATGGCTCAATCACGTCCTGAATCGCCGGAT
>JANOGZ010000286.1:0-2189 GCA_031406255.1 Pyrinomonadaceae bacterium
CGTCGCCGAAACGGTTGGTCAGGTACGAGGCGCAGAAGTCCCAAAAGGACGCGTACCACGAAGTGCTATCTCCCGGTGCTTCATCGGGACGAGTCGGGACATACCACCCCTTCATCACCTCAAGCAGGAAACCGTTTTCCACTAAGCGTTGCCTGTGAGTACGGGTCAGGTCTCCGGACCGTATCGCAACAGTGCCACGGCTCTGCAGTTCATGCAGGGCGTCGAGGGAAGCAGCCAGTTTTTCTTGCGGCGATGGCATATTTGCGTTCAATAGGTTATTACGTCGTGTTAATAGTAGGTTATTGCGTCTCGCAATTAATAGGTTATTATGTCATTCAAACAATAGGTTTTTGTGTTTCATCATTAATAGGTTTTTGTGTCAACAAACGACTGCTCTGGTCTTTTGGTGGGGGTGTACGAAATACCTATCTGATCGCATGGATCTGACCCTCGACTGCGTGCTGCGCGACATCTGAAGCGCCTGTCGCCGGCACCCGGCGACGTGCCACCACCCCCCGCCCGGTTCGATGCTCGCTGGTCTTCGTTTCCCATGACGTAGGCAGAAGGCCGACAGACCTGTGGTCCATTCGCGGGGTCGCGCAGCGGCGGATTGAGACTTGCCGTCGAAAGGGGTGGGGCATACAGTCCCCGCCACCGGTGCCCCCCATTGGACCACTGCGCCTGGACCGTGTAGCCGTCACGGTGAGAAGCAGACATGCGAATGACCATGTGGAGCAAGCGCGGGCAGGCGGCGGCGATCGGCGTCGCGGGCTTGTGTCTGAGCGTGTCCTCCGGCGTCGGCCGATGCGAAGAAACGCGAGAGAAGAGAACTCGAGCGGTCTCCATCCGGTCGTGCCGGCTATTTGCTACACGAGGAGAGAGCCATGGGCTTTGAACGATTGTGGACGGCGTTTGGGAAAACGGTGTGGATTGGCCTGCTGGGATGTGCCCTCATGGTCGGGGCGACGCCGCGCGCGACTGCTCAGGGGTTGACCTCGGGTGCCATCCGAGGGACCGTGACCGACAACTCCAGCGGGGCGCTGCCCGGCGTGTCGGTGACCGCGGCGGGGACAGCGCTGCTGGCGGTACGAACGGCGGTGACCGACACGAGCGGCGAGTATCGCTTCACGGACCTGCCGGTCGGCAAGTACACACTCACATTCGAGCTGGCAGGATTCCAGCAGTTCGTGCGCGAGGGCATCGCGCTCAGCGCGAACTTCACGGCAACGCTCAACGTCGTGATGGCGCTGGGATCGCTCGAGGAGACCGTCACCGTCTCGGGCCAGAGCCCCGTCGTCGACGTGACGTCGACGACGCGGGCGGTCAGGGTCCAGGGTGAGTTCATCGCCGACGTGCTACCAGGCGATCGGACGATGTCCGACGTCATGGCCGTCACGCCCGGCGTGCAGATCACGGCGCGGCCCGACATGGGGCGTGGCCGCGAAGCCAGTTCTGGCAGTGGCCGTGTGTTCGGAATTACCGGGCAGATCAACCCGCTCGTCGAAGGCATCAGCACTCGGCAGGACGCCAACTCTCCTGGCAACAATCCCGACTTGGCGACCGCCGCCGAGGTCCAGATCGTGAGCGTTGCAGGCGGCGCCTCGCAGGCCACGCCCGGCGTGGCCACCAACGTCGTCGTTAAGTCCGGCGGCAACGACTTTCGCGGCCGGTTCGAGGCCAGCGGCATGAGCGAGCGCTTCCAGGGCGCCAACCTCACGGATACCTTGATTGCCCAGGGCATCACCGTGGGCGACAACTTGATCATGAACCGCGATCTGCAAGCGGACTTCGGTGGGCGCATCATCCGCGACAAGCTCTGGTTCTACGCGGCCATCCACGACCTCGACTCAGAAGCCAACAATCTGGGTTATTCGGAAGCGCCCGGCGCCGATGGTGCGTACGGCACACCGGACGACATCCCGGGCACCAACTGGATCTACAACGACAACCAGACGGCGAAAGTCACATACCAGGCGCGCGCTAATTATCGCCTGACGGGTTTCTACACCCGCTACTGGTCCTGGGTGCCCGAACGCGCCGGCAATCGACTCAACCCGCGCGAGTCGCTCCGCAGTTTCTCGTACGATCCCGTGCAGTGGAAAGGCGAGCTGCAGGGAACGGTCGGCACGCGGCTGGTGTTCAACGTCCTGTCTGGCCGTTACAGCTACTTCGCGGACTATAACGCGCAG
>JANOGZ010000312.1:0-1958 GCA_031406255.1 Pyrinomonadaceae bacterium
GCCTCCGGGATTGTTGGGGAACGGGAACAGACTGAAGACCGCATCGCCGCCCGGGGTCGTCGGGGATGCGCGAACAGGGCTGAGGGGTTCATCGTTGGCGTCTCTCGAGCCGACCGGGTCTCTGAAGAGTCCGGTCGCTCCCGAAGCGAACGCGCCGCGCTGCCTGACGGTCGGGACGTTGAAGCTCTCTTCCTTCGTGGCATTCGTCAGTTGCCCTTCGGCCGAGATGAAATAAAACAACTTTTCCGGGACGAGCGGCCCGCCGAGGACGAATCCAGCCTGGCCGAAGGTGAAAGAATCTTCGCCGCCACTCTCGTTTCGCACCATAAGGGGACGACCATCAAGCAACACGTCCTGATCATCTCCCGCACGCAGCTTGAAGATGTCATTGCCATTCGCGGTATCGAAGGCATTGCGCGCATTCAACTGACTAGAATTGAAGAATCCATAGACGGTCCCGTGCGTCTCACTCCCGCCTGACTTCGATACCGCGTTGACCTGTGCCCCGATGTTTCTGCCGAACTGCGCCGGCGCCAGCAATGTGATCGCCTGATACTCCTTGATCGACTCGATCGGCTGCGGTATGAGCGCCACAAACCCCTGCCGGCGGACCCCGATGTCCTCGTCGTTGTTGTCCGAGCCGTCGACCGTGAAGTTGTTGCCGCGCGAGCGCAATCCGTTGACGGCGAACTGCCCCGCCGAGCCGACGCCGGCGCCGATGCCCGGACCGGCGACGCTGCCTAAAGTTTGCGGTGGTTGGGCGACGCCCGGAAGCAGCAGTGTCAGTTCGTCGAAGGTACGCACGACCGTGGTGGCGCCCAGGGGAAGAGTGGCGACTTCTTCTTCGGTGAAGGCTCCACCGCGCTGCGCATCCCCGGCGTTGACTCTCGTTCGGATGTCGGTGTCGTCGACGCCCAGAGGGGCAGGCTGCGGAGTCGGGGTGGCGGTCGCCGTAGTCGTCGCGGTCGCGGCGGCAGTACTGACGGGATCGAGCGTGACGGGTACGGGAACGACTTCGCCCGTGCGTGTGATGAACAGACGCTGCAACACTTCTCTGGTTTCAAAACCCGGCGCGGAAACACGTATCAAATAAATGCCGGGAGTGAGCAGGCCCTGATAGAACCGCCCGCGCGAATCGCTGCGCTTCATGATTATCGTTTGGGTCTGCTGGTTGATTATTTCCACGGCAGCGCCGCCGACCGGCTGCCCTGACAGGCTATCGGTGACTGTGCCGCTGAAAGCGCCGGTCACCGTATCCTGAGTTTTCGCGGGGATCGCTATTACACAGCACACGAACAGCGACAGAGCGAGAAGAGATAGCCAAAGGGAAAATGAATTTGGGCGCGCACGCATATTTACTGGCCTCCAGGGATGCGAGAAGAATTACACATGAGAAACATCAACCGCTTCGTGACTTTACTACGGCCCGACTCATACGGCGAAGAGCTTTAGAGAAATGCGCTTGAATACTAACTTCGCTATGGTTGACCGTCTGATCGGTGAAGATGCCGGCGAAGTTTTGGCTCGTCGGCGCGAAGCTGATGATCAAACTTGCGAAGAGCCGTACCAGACCGAGATGATATTTGACGTGATGATAGCGCATGCGAGGCATCTGACTTTCTTTATGAAAAATCTTCTATGACACTTGTAGTGTGGGGGAAATATGCCGAAAGCTATCGAGGGGGAACGAGCAGCGGATGGCCGCTCGCGGGGCGTGAATTTCCAGACTTCAGGTTTAACGGCCGACGTTCGGGTTTCCCTTCCTGCCTCGCGTATGCCCTCGTATCGTGGCCCGAGGGCAAGGACTAAAACGCCGTGAGGCGAGGATGAAATAGACTGGCAGGTGGATGCAAGTCCCGTCCTTACTGCTCTACCCCGGCGCAATACACGGAGCCGAGTCCGCCTCTTGACGATCACTTTAGCATGCGCCGTGCCAGTTATTTCTTAAGCACGCGCAG
>JANOGZ010000356.1:0-3433 GCA_031406255.1 Pyrinomonadaceae bacterium
GTCGTCGCGCTCGGCACGGGCTACTCATACTGGGTCGCCGGTTTCGAGACCTGGCAGACGATGACCTTCACAACGCTCACCTTCCTGCAAATCGGGCAGGTTTTAGCGACTCGCTCGTCACACGACTCGCTGTTCCGCATCGGTATCGGGTCAAACCGCCTTCTGCTCGGCATGGTCGCGCTCGTCTTCCTGCTGCAAGTCGCGGTGATGTACGTGCCGTTCATGCAAACGATGTTCGGGACGCTGGGGCTGTCGCTCACTGACTTCGCGATCTGCGTCGCGGCGGGCGCGGTCTTGTTCGCAGCAATCGAAATTGAAAAATGGTTCGGGCGCGCCGCAGACGGTGTGAGAACGGTGAAGGCTGAAAACCGGTAAAGAGAAGAAATGTCGGTAGTGGAGAAATCAGGGGAGGTTGCGCCGAGAAGTTGTAGCCGCGCGGCGTGCCATTCGGCGGTTGAGGTATAGTCCCCACGACGTGCGCGAAAACTCTCATCTCGTATCGAGAACCGGAAGAACAAACGGCGAGAAGATCAGTATTTCGCTCCGGCACAAATGATGCACTTGCAAATGCTGCGGAAGCTGACAATTTACGGAGTTCGCCGGTGTTTGCATAAGTCGAAAGATGAATACATCCATTACAGCAGGAAAGATTTCAGCAAGCCGAGTGTGCATCATCGGCTGTGGTCACGTGGGCGCGACAAGCGCGTATGCGTTGATGACGAGTGGCATCGCGCGGGAAATAGTGCTGGTTGACAAGGACGCTGAGCATGCCGAAGGCGAAGCGATGGACTTACAACACGCCGTGCCGCTGGCGCGTCCCGTGCGCCTCTGGTCGGGTGACTTCCGGGAAGCAGCGCAGAGCGCTATCGCGGTGATCGCCACCGGTGACGGAACTCATCCCGGAGAGACAAGGCTCGATCTCCTGGGGCGCAATGTCACGGTCGTGCGCGAGTGTATGGAGGGGCTTTTGGCCGAAGGCTTCGATGGCATTGTCCTGATGACGACTAATCCGGTGGATGTGCTCGCGCAAGTCGCGCAAGCCGAATCGGGATTGCCGGTTGAGCGAGTCATCGGTTCGGGAACGGCGCTCGACTCGGCGCGCCTGCGCGCGATGCTTGGCGCGGAGTTGGGCGTCGAGGCGCGCTCGGTTCATGCTTACATCATCGGCGAGCACGGCGACTCGGAAATCGCCGCCTGGAGTTCGGCGCACATCGCCGGAGTTAACCTGCGCGATTACTGTGAAAGCGGTGGAATAGAGTGCCCCGACTACGACGCGCTGTTAGAGCGCGTGCGCCGCGCCGCTCCTGAAATCGTCAGGCGCAAGGGATACACCTCGTTCGCCATCGCGTCGTGTGTCGCGCGCATCTGCGAGAGTATCCTGCGCGACGAGCGAACCGTGCTGCCCGTCTCGACAATGATGCGCGGGCAGTACGGAATCACGGATGTGTACATGAGCCTCCCGTGCGTCATCGGGCGGCGGGGCGTCGAGCGCATCATCGAGCTCGGGTTGAATGAACGTGAACGGGCGGGACTTCAGGCATCGGCAGATGTGCTGCAGCACACAATTGAGAATTTGCGGCGCATGCGTGTATCAGCCGCATCAACGATGAAGGAGAAGCGACGATAAGTGCGCCACGAAGCGTGAACATAGAAGGATGGAAAATCCCACAGCATGTACAGGCAAGCGGTGAATCTTTGGAGGGTAGCAACAGGCGGATGCAAACCTGTTGTGAAATAGCTGCTCCTGAAAGGTATTGGTAGTCCCTGTTTTCCGTCACTCGACACATCACCTGAGCGTGAACAGTTGTGTCAGAACATCAGCGATGACAGCAAAAACGATTGGTTGATGGAGCACGAATTCGATGAGCAAAGTTACTTCCGCGAAGGGTTCTCATAAAACGATGGCCGATCTCTCATGTGCTGAATGTGAGTCACCGATCAATGCCACTGCAATAGCTAGCGCAACTACTAAAACAGGAACAACCTTGTGCCCGGATTGCATTGAGCAGTACTACGTCGCGTGCGCCGGTTGTGTAATGTTGATCCCACGAGATGAATCCTTGAAGCGCGATGCACTGACGCTCTGCGGGGATTGTTTCGCTAAACCGCCCTCCTCTTCAGTTAACGCAGTCCTGCTTGAAAACCCTGAATCTCTCATCAGCGAATACATCGCGTTGCACGCCGAAGAGAAGCGCATCAAGACGCGCATGGATGAATTGAAAGAGGCTTTGAAGGAGGTCGCTGCCGTGCAGCAGCGTGTTTCGAACGCTGTAACTTTGCGTGCAGGCGAGCAAGCTGTTAAGTGCAGCTTTCGCTCATCACTTAAATGTCATCAAGAGACAGTCGAGCTTCTAGCGGAGCGTTTAGATGAGACGGTGTTCGACGAATTGTTCGAGCGCAAAGTGAGTTACAGCCCCCATAAAGAGCGCGTGCAGGAGTTCTTGAGCCGTGCCGATGATGAGCAGAGTGAAGCGCGCGGGCTTTTGCGTTCGGCAATCACCGAAACTGAAACCGCAACGCTGACCGTCGTCGCGAATCGCAAAGAGTAACAATCAGCGTCGATACTTATCAGCCAAAACCCGTCTGAGAGTCTGCCAGCCGAAAGCCTCGCGATGACAAACCCAACTCCATCCTCACCTCACGGAAACCCGGAGCAATCCCTCCCGCGAATGCTCGCCGCCAGTCGCCTGGCACAGTACGTCTCGCGCAAGCGGTGCGAGCGTTACCTGCACCTCTACCTGTTTCCGTCGGTGACGAAGCGTTTGCAGGAGCGCTGGGGCGTCAAGACCGAGCCTTTGTCGCCGCTTCTGGCGGCGGAAGGTCAAAGTTTCGAGCGTGACAAAGTTGATGAACTGCGTGCGAGCGGTGAACAGGTCGTCGATCTGACGAACAAGGATGGACGCGAGTTCTTCGCCGAGCTGAAACGGCAACCCGCAGGGCGCGCCTATTACTACCAGCCGAGCCTTGAGGGACGCATCGGAAGCTGGCTGGCTGGAGGCCGCGCGGATTTAATTGAAGCGACTCGCGATGCGGATAACAGTTTCCGCCTCGTGGTGATTGACATTAAAGCAAGCGTGCGCGAGACAGTCGGCTTTCGCTTGCAGGTCGCCTTCTACGCTGTACTGCTTGAGTCTGGCGCCACGGAAAATAATTTACCAGTATCTGAGATCGGCGGCGCGATTGCGGCGCGTGACTCCGAGTTTGCTGCCGGGAAGTGGAACGAATTTGACCTCACATTGTTCAAAGATGAGATAGGGCGACTCGTCGCCGCACAGGATTCTGATGTCGCGCGCGCCGCCGGTGCGACCTTTGAGGGCGCGCAGTATCATCTGGGACATCACTGCGACGGTTGCCCCTACAACTCCATCTGCTTTGTCGATTCCGCCGAGCGCGAGGATTTATCCCTCGTACCGCATCTGACCGCGACGGAGAA
>JANOGZ010000363.1:0-2041 GCA_031406255.1 Pyrinomonadaceae bacterium
CACAGATTGAGGGCGAGCCTGACGTGATCATTGAACTGATTGATCTTTATCTCAAAGATGCATCGGACAAACTGGTTGCCCTACGGAAGGCTATAGCAGCAATGGATGAGACATTGTTCAGGCGAGTGGCACACGGTCTGAGGGGAAGCAGCGCCAGTCTCGGGGCACGCCAGATGGCAGCGCTCTGTGAAGAGCTTGAGCAAATCGCCGGCGATCACTTGCTTCAGAAAGCCGGGTCCCTCGTGAGGCGATTGGAGCAAGAGTTTCACCGTGTGCGGCAGGTATTTACAGCAGAGCGACAGAGGCGATTGTAAGTCCGAATATTGATATCCGAGGATGATCCGGTTTCAAGCCGTATTCTCACGACGACTCTCATGAAGTGGGGACATGAGAGTCGTCAGTGACCCGCAACGGTCTTGAAGCGTAGCAGGCGCTACGAGACGACAGGTCGCTCCCCCTGGCAATTCTTGATAGGATGATGCCGGAGATGGACGGGCTTGAAGTCTGCCGAAAAGTACGCGACATGGCTATGGATTCACCTGCCTATCTCATTCTTCTTTGTCAGTGCGCGTCAGCATTATTCATATCGGAGCGCCACCATCGGGTCTACTTTCGTCGCTCTGCGCGCCGGAACGTAGCAGGCCAGCAGCACTACTGTTGTCAGCAGCAGAGTAATAACCGTAAACGTCCCGACGTCGGTCGCACTCACGCCATATAAGAGGCTCGACAGTAGACTGGTAAGAGCTATCGCCCCGAGTATACCGATAACCAATCCGATCACAGCCAACTTTACCCCCTGCCACACGACCAACTTCAGCACCGCTCGCGGTTGTGCGCCCAAGGCAATGCGAATGCCGATCTCGCGCGTGCGCTGCGCGACCGCGTAGGACATGACTCCGTAAATACCTATCGCCGCCAAAGCCAGCGCCAGCAGACCGAAGCTGCTCAGCAATGACGCGACAATGCGCGCCGGAAACAGTGCCAGTCCCATGTGCTCGGTTAAGGTTTTGATATCATAGACGGGCATGTTCGCATCAATCTTTTGTACTTCGCTGCGAATCGGCGCGATCATCGCCTTCGCGTCTGAAGAGGCGCGCACCAGCATAATGGCGTTTGATGAGTATGACTGAACCAGCGAGAGATAGATGAACGGTCGCGGCGCTTCGCTGATACTGAAATATTTTCCGTCGCGGGCGACGCCGACGATCTGGGCGAAAGGACCATCGACTCCGCTGAAGCTGACTCGCTTGCCGACCACGTCCGCGACCCGTTTGGCGCCGGGGAAAAATCGCCGGGCGAAGGCTTCGTTAACAACCACGACGCGCGGCGCTCCCTCTTTGTCTCCATCGCTGAAATCACGACCCTCGACGAGCGGGATGCCCATTGTTAAAAAGTAGTTCGGTCCCACTGAAGCGTTCATCGCCGACGGCACATTCGCTCCGCGCGCAGGGGCCTGACCCTCGGTGTAGACGTCGGTCGAGTTGTAGTTGAGACTGAGCGGGATGAAGTCTGCGAGGGCCACCGACTGCACGCCGGGCAGCGAACGAACACGCTCGACGAGTTGCCGGTAATACTGCTGTCCCTGTGCTTTATCATAACCTTGCAGCCCGACATCGACCGACATCATCAGGGCATTCTCGGGATCGAAGCCGGGACTCATCGTTTGCAGGTGCTGCAAAGTGCGTAGGACCAGACCCGCGGCGATCAGCAAAACGAGTGATAATGCGACCTGAGCGATGACCAGCCCGCCCCGCAGTCCGGAGCGATGGGAGCCCGGCTGTGATGTTGCGCCTTTCAGGGCGGGCACAAGTTCGGGTTTCGTGGACTGCAACGCCGGGACAAGTCCGAATAACACGCCGGTGAGCACTGAGACGAGCAGTGTAAAGCCGAGGACCCGTGCGTCCACCTTCAGCTCGAGCGTCAGCGGGAAGTCGATGGGAGGTTTGAATGCGGCGATTAGGGTGACAGCCCAGAGCGCGAGCAGCAGGCCCGCCACACCTCCCGTCACTGAGAGCAGCACGCTCTCAGTCAGCAACTGGCG
>JANOGZ010000384.1:0-4192 GCA_031406255.1 Pyrinomonadaceae bacterium
TTTTCCCAACCATTAAATAGACGTCCGTGAACAGCGCGCCGCCATATAACGCCTTGAGCTTGCGAAAACTGGCTCTGATCGGCTCCACGAACGTGCGCGCCTTGAGTGTAGCCTCTCGAATCGAAGCGTAATACTTAGGATTAGCTTCAATCGCATCGACCAGCTCGCACGAACTGCTGATCCTGTACTTGGTGAACTCTTGAAGCCCCTTGCTGCCTTTCCTGAGATACTGATCTCTGAAGACGTACAGGCTGTTTTCTGGCCTGGCTACGTCGTAGGCTTTCCAGAAAATATCTATGTCGGACGAGATGATTTGCGCGGCGTCCGGGTCAGAATTCAACTTCTTTTCCGTTTGCGTCCCGGATTGCTGGGCGACCAGCATCATAGGTTGAAACATAGTGACGCACCCCACGAGCACGATGGCCAGGAGTTTCTTCATCTTCTCCTCACTCCACTATGACAAGGTATACGAACGCAGCAGCAAAATACTACACATAGCAGCTCTGGCAAAGGACATACTATGAAGCGCCTAACGCTCGAATTCACCCGCCGCGCACTCAACTTCGACACGGCCAAGTTTTCGATGAGAGGCACGCTGACTCGCGGTCGGGTGCATGGCGTTGTTCTATGAAAGGGCTGTCAAGAGAAAAATCACTCCCACTTTGCTGGTCGATCCTTTCTTTGGCAGCCAGCCCACAACTTATCCGTCAGCCCTTCAACTCGCGCCGGCACATCTTTTCACTTTAACCACCGCTCGCCCACTGTTTTGGAGATCCTGTGGAGCGACCATCGATCTGACCTTCCTCGAAAGGGAAGCGCCGACCATTGTTCTATCTGAGACTTCGACTCAACTCGAGTCTTCGCCTACTACTATCTCAGGTCGTGCCGGGGGGCATACCGCTTATGCTTCGTCCTTAGGCGCCGCCTGGTTCGGGGCTCCTCTGTGGTAGTAGGTTGAAGTCTTCGAACAAATCCAAGCTACCACCGGAGGGGCGCCCTTTCATATTTCAGTTATGCCTCGCCCGTCCGCTTCAACTGGTACAGCTTCTCCTCTACATTTTCATACGAAACTGGTCCCTCGTAGCTCATCCCTACCTTCTCCAACACCCGATCAGAAGCAGCATTACCCGGACGCGTGAAAGCAACAATCTTCGGTGTCTTCAATCTCTCAAATCCGTACCTCACGCACGCTGCTGCCGCCTCCGTCGCATACCCGCCCCCCCAGGATGAAGGGATGAAATGGTAGGCCAACTCTAATGCAGAGCCTTCCTCATAAGCATGAAAGCCACAACAGCCGATAACCTTCTGACCGGATTTCTCCACTGCTGCCCAAAGACAGAAGCCATACCTCTCCTGAGCGGCGATGGCATTGCCCAACGCCCTCCGGGCAACTTCGACGCTCTCGAAAGGTTTACCGATAAATCGCATGACTTGAGCATCGCCCCAAATTCCAAAAGCAGCTTCGGCGTCTTCAAGCCCCCATGTCCGAAGGATGAGGCGGTTAGTCTCAAGGATGATTCCCATGTCTTCTATACAGAGCAAGTCAGAAGAGGCATAAGCCGTAATTGAGCCGCGCGGAGCGGAGGCACACAACCATAATCTTCAGGAGGATGCTTGAGAAACACGCTATCGAGGCGTCGGTTTCCAATGACTTGTTGTGCCGCTCGTGATTGGAATAATTCAATTTTCGATAGACCATTCGCCCCATCAGGATCGCTGAAAATCTACGAAACCGGCTGTACTTTAGCAAATGATTGACCCATGAAAGACAATCCGCTGACGTTTGCATTTGATTCGATTTTGAAAGTCATTTTGTTGATTTGCGAAGCCAGGAATCTGACCTCGAACGTATCGCTCGTCACAGGCAACAGCGACGAAAACAGACTGCCGAACTTCGCGGACAACATTTTGCCGTCTGTGGTAACGACGATCTTTCCCCATTCGCGGTTTTCGTAAGTTCCCACATAAATCCCCGGTTCAAGGGTCGGACGTGCTTCGTCTTTTGTACCACTCGTTCGGGCAGAGACCTTTTTTGCTTTTTCATCTCTCTCTTTTTGTAGGTTGGAGATGTATTCCTCAATCTTCGGATTGGCGTCCGTCTGCAAAGGTTTACCGTAAATCAGGTGATCATAGATGTCTGTGGCAATCAAATCGGGCAGCAAAAATGCGTCGGTGCTTTCGTTGACCAGAACGACAACGCCGGTTCTGTGTTCGGGCATAAACGAGACGTGCGGGCGAAAGCCGGGAAATTCGCCAAAACAGTGGATGAACTTGTCGCCGTTATAAGTTCCAATGTTCCAGCCGAGACTGTAACCGTATCGCTTGAATTTGTAGAAGTCTCGCTTTTGATTGATTTGCGGCGCGAGAATTTCTTCCAGCGAAGCTGCCGAAATGATTTGTTTGCCCTCAAACTTCCCGTCGTTCATGTTGACGATGAGCCATTTCGCCATGTCTTCCGCGCTCGACACCATGCCGCCCGCCGCGTGCATCGTGCTGTCGTCTTTGTATGAAAGCTCGGTAAAACTGCCGTTTTCCGCCAGATAAGGTAGCGCAAAATCTCCGCTCGTTTGTGCCTTTGAAGCGAAAGCCGAGGTGGATCTCAAATTCATGGGAGTGATGATTTTGCGTTCGACAATCTGCTGCCAAGTCTCGCCCGCAGCTTTTTCCAAGGCCACTGCGCCGACAATGTAACCGATGTTCGAGTAGCGAAATTCGGGCGAAACCGATTTGCCATAGTTGCCAAGCACATCAAGAACAATATCGTTGTTGATTTGTCCTGAATAAGCGGCGCGAAAGTTTATCGCTTCGTTGACGATGCCCGAACGATGTGTCAAAAGATCGCGGATGGTGATTTGCTCGGCGGACAAAGGAGATTTTAAAACGAGATTCGGAAAGTATTTCTTGACCGGCGCATCAAGGTCAACCTTGCCTTCGTCGGCGAGCAGTTTGGCGGCTGTCGCGGTAAAAGATTTGGTCGTTGAAGCAATATAGAACCGCGTGTTTCGGGTCACGGGAAGTTTAGCTTTGACATCCCGGTAGCCAAAACCTTCAGCGAAAACAATTTTATCTCCGCGCACAATCGCCACTGCCAAACCCGGCGTGACCGGCAACTTTTTCGTCACTTCGGCGACATATTGATTGACTTTGCTTTCGAGAGATTTGTCTTGCTGCATCCGGGCATTCGCCAATCCGCTAAAAACCAGAGTCGAAATTACAAATAAGCTGAAACTGCGATTGAATTGCTGTAACTGTTTGCCCAATCCAAAAAATTTCATGATTTTGCCTCCAGATATTTCGGTTATTCAAAGCCGATCTTATCATTCAGCCGGCAGTTAATCTTGGACAAATGAAACCTTTTGGAACGAGCTAACGCTGACGGAAGATTGCGCGGTATTGCGCGGGCGTCGTGCCGGTCAGACGTTTGAAGACATTTGAAAAATGGCTCTGGTCATAAAAACCGACGGTGAGGGCGATTTCGTCAAACGGCAAATCAGAACCGGGGATCTTGCGGCAGGCAGTTTCGATGCGGAGCCTGCGAACATATTCGCCCATTGTGCAGCTAAACGCACGGCGAAACTCGCGGGCGAGATAAACCGGATGCACGCCAACCAGTTCGCCAAGCGCGGCAAATGAAATCTTTTCGGCAAAATGCGCGTGCAAATATTCTCTCGCTCGTCCCAGCCAGCGCGGAATGCTCCGCTCGCGCAAGCTTTCGGCGCGGCGAGAAGTCGCGGCAACAATTTCCAGCGCGAGAGATTCGAGTATTAACGGCGCAACTTCATCAAGCGTTTTCGATTCGCGGTAAAGCTGGGCGGCAAGCCAGGTTGGATGTCCGCCCTGAAACGCAGCCGGAGCGTCCAAAATCTTTGTAAAGTCACGAATCCGCTCGTGCATTTGAGGCTTGATGTGAAAACTGAAAACCCGCGCTCCCGTGTCATGAAACGTGACCGCGTGGTCTTCGTCCGGTGGGTGAATTATCAAAGTCGAAGCCTCGCTGGATCTTGCTTTGCGCCCGGACACTTCCGTGAAATTTCCTTGCAGCACGACGCTCACGTGAGCCGTCTCGTGCGTGTGGCGCGGCATCGTCGCTGTCGGCGGGTACAGGCTCTCGACCAGAACAAAATTACCGAAATCCTGGTTCTTTACTTCTTTGCCGAAAATTTCTCCACGGTGTTTCTTCAGCTTCATAGGT
>JANOGZ010000387.1:0-1787 GCA_031406255.1 Pyrinomonadaceae bacterium
CTTGAGCAGGGCCAGCAACGAGCGCCGCACCCAGGGCAGCTAGACCGAGGTGCGCACCGGCGGACAGATCGTGGCCTCGGCGTCGAGGTCAAAGCCGAGGGTCCCAGCACGGTAGGCAGCGACGATGCGATAGACGCTCTCTGCGCGAGCAGAAGAGGAAATCAGCAATCTCGGTGGGTCGTTTACCGGCCGCGCACAGGAGCAGGACATGCAAGGCGAGCAAGTAGCCATAGCGAGCGCGGCGCAGAGCCGCGAGCATCGCCTCTTGCTCAGATTGAGAAAGATCAAGTATGGTCGCCTGAGGCACGGATCAGGACCTCCGAGACACGTCGAGTTGACTGAACAACAACCGATGTATCAGAGATGTCCTATCTGTGCCAATCTCATGTGGACTGATTTAGAACCACTGGAAGGTGCTCAGCATCGCGCTTGGCAGCCTGACATGGTGGTTCACGTGAGAGATATGGCTAACAGCCGGATTGAGATCTCTGTCGGCCTTCCCGGCAATCGTTCCCTGTTCTTTTTCGTGCGCGAGCGTCGGTCCGCAATTTGACGCAAGGCAAACGAAACCCGCGGAAATCGTCCTCACTTGAAGGGAAATCTTACTTTTCACGAAAAATATCGGGCGTTAAATGCGACGCAAAATCCCGACGTCACTGGAGATGATACTGAAGATAGAGACTTGCCTGACACACGATCATAAGACCATCCGGGCACCGATCAGGAAAACTTTTTCAGAGAATTCCAGAGAAAGCATGACAGAAGTTAAAGATTCTGGTAAAGGTAGCCGGAGGCGATCTGGAAATATGATTACTTTGAACCTTCTTCAGGTATATGATATCGGTTTGGTGTTTTTGAAGCCCACAAAGAAACCCGCTGCAACTTTGGAGGGAGCCGTCGAAGAGGGCAGAATAACAGGCATTCTTACTGTACCGGATGTAAAGCAAATCCAGTCAGACTTACGTGTAAAGCCTTGGTGATGAAGCTTAATGCAAGCGAGATTAACCGTTATATGAGGCACAGGATGCTGTTGCCTGATAAGTCAATCGACCCGACCGCCCCGTAACATGGCTCTCATGCTGCTCCCTTGCGTCTAAAGTTGGATGCTTCTCGCGCGGGACGGTTCGTCGCGGAGCGTCAGGCTCCCGTTGAGTGAAGAACCAGATTCGGGTTCACCTGCCACTGTAACCTGTCACTCGTCTAAAGGAGACACAGATGAAGAGGAAAATTTGCAGCTTTGCTCTCGTTGTTATCGTAGTCTCTCTGCTTTCGCCAGCAGGCGTGGCAGACAACGCGCCGTCCCTAGTTCTAAAACAAGCAGGCTACAACACTGTGTCGCTAGACCTGAAGTTCAGCAAGAAGAATCAGAATTCGCTGCAGCGCGTCATATCTTTTCTTGACTTTGGCCCTAATGGGCATGCCTCCGGATTTATCGTCGGTGATGGATTGGTAATGACGGCCTATCACGTTGTTTCCGGCGACCTGAGCAGTTCCAAGAAAGTACAATTAGGATTCGAGTCCAGGGACCAGCTTGAAGTCAAGGTATCCGTCGGCGGCTGCCAGGCCACGGTACTCAAGATAGATATAAGCGCGGATCTGGCGCTCCTGCGTGTCTGTGGATCACAAAGACAGACTAGAGCCCCCGCCTTTCAAACGAGCCTTAGCAAAGACGAGAAACTACTTCTAATTGCCCGACCGCATGGCGAAAAGATGGTGCGGCGGGGAATTTTTTATGGTCCGTATATGTTTCGCGGCCAGCAGTACTGGTCGGCGAAAATTGAGGGGCG
>JANOGZ010000405.1:0-3635 GCA_031406255.1 Pyrinomonadaceae bacterium
ATCAGCGCTTTCCAGAGGGCCACGTCAGACTCGCAAGCGCCCGCACTTTATCACACGATCACGGCGGCTCGAATAATAACCCGGGCGAACCCCGGAATGGCTCTGGGTCTCGGTGCTCCCTGCCACGGCGCGGCAGTGTGAGCAAATGTTCGGCGCGCAAACAGTAAGCGATCACACTCGATCATGATCGCATAGTGGCGCGGGCGAAACTAATGGTCTAAGATTCCTGGCGGCGGAAATTTCCGCGCGGCGACACCTGCCCGATAAGACGAAATTGCCAGGGCAGGTGTCGGCGTGTTCGAGTTGATTGGCGAGCGATCTGTCAATTGTCTGCCGACATGAGGGGAACATTCATGTTAAAGAAAAGAAGCCTGTCTGTGGCGCTGATCACGCCTCTGCTGATCCTTCAACTGGCTTGCGGCGGCCTGCTCTCGGAGCGCTCCGGCGGCGGTGGCGCAACCACGAGCGGGCGTCCGGCTCCGCATTTCAGCCCCGGCTTCAATCTTTTCA
This sequence comes from Pyrinomonadaceae bacterium, assembly GCA_031406255.1. GTDB lineage: Bacteria > Acidobacteriota > Blastocatellia > Pyrinomonadales > Pyrinomonadaceae > JANOGZ01. The sequence goes on from JANOGZ010000405.1 coordinate 511, forward strand.
GTCCGGAGCAGGATATCGAACTGGGCAAACAATCCGCGCAACAGATCGCGAGTCAGGTGCCGCTTTTGCGCGACGAGAGAGTCGTCGGCTACATTCGTCAGTTGGGCGCGAAGCTGGCCGCCAAAGCGCCCGGCCACAAGTTTCCGTATCAGTTCGAGGTGGTCGCTACAAAGGATGTCAACGCCTTTGCGCTTCCCGGCGGATATATCTTCATCAACGCGGGCACGATCACGACGGCGAAAAACGAAGGTGAACTGGCGGGGGTGATGGCTCATGAAATCACGCACGTCGCGCTGCGTCATGGCACCAACCAGGCCACGAAAGCGTATATCGCCAAGGCCGGGCTGGGCATCCTGGGCGCGATCGCGGGCAGCGGCGATAATCCCGATCTCGGCCAGGTCGTCCAGACGATCGGCGGCGCGGGCGCGAATATGATCTTCCTCAAATTCGGGCGCACGGCCGAAACCCAGGCCGACCTCGAAGGCGCGCGGATCATGGCCGAAAGCGGATATGACCCGCGCGATATGGCGAATTTCTTTAAGACCTTGCAGTCGCAGGGCGGCCAGCGCGTGCCCGAGTTTTTGAGCGATCATCCCGATCCCGGAAACCGCGTGGCGGCGATCAATGACGCCCTCCCGTCGCTTCCGATGAGCGCTAAGCCGACGCGCACCTCGAATGAATTCGAGCAGGTCAAAGCGCTGCTGACCGGAGGGCGCTCAGCGCAGGCGCTTCGTTCCTCAAGCGAGCCCGAGCGCATCGGACCCCGCGACCCCGGCAATATCGAACCCGGCGCGCGGCCCGCGCCGCCCAGCGCCACCTTCAGCGAATTTCAAGCGCGCGACGGCTCGTTCGCCTTTCGCTACCCGCAGAATTGGGATGCGCTGAGCGCCGACGAATCGAACATGATCTTCGCGCCTGAAGGAGCCTATGGTGAGAAGGAACAATCCGTTTTCGTCACGCACGGCATCTTTATCGGCGTGCTGCCTCCACCATCGAGAGACCTGCGCGCGGCGACCGAGGCTTTCGTGCAGCAGCAGGTCGACGTCAATCCGGATTTCCGCGTCATCCGCGCGCCGCAGCCGATCAACTTTAACGGCCGCGCCGGCTTCGCCACGGCCGTCGCCGGCCCTTCGGCCGTCACCGGCGTCATCGAGGTCGATGTGATCTACACGACGGCCACGGCCGATGGGCGATTGTTTTACCTGATCACGATGGCTCCCGAAGACGAGTTCAAAAATTATCAGGCGACCTTCGAGCAGATCATCAACAGCCTGCGACTAGCCGGGTGAAGAGACGCGATGCATCGTGTCTGTACTGTTTTTATAGAAGGAGCCGAGTAAGCGCCGCGGCGAATTCTAAAGAGCGGGCCGCGGGCCGCGTCCCCGGCCCCTCTTTAGAAGAGCATGGTGCAGAGCGAAGCGGTTCCGGCGGGCGAGACGGTAAACTGCTAATCCCACTTCATCCGTTCGCGCAGAGCGGTGATATGGGCGATGTGGTGTCTGCCGTGCCACGCGTAGAGCCCGACATTCTTGTTAAGCGAGACGACGCCTAAATCCGGATGGCGGAACGTGCGTGAGAAATCCGCTGGCGAAAGCGACCGCAGCAGGATGACCCAGCGGCCGTGCAGCGATTCGAGCAGATCGAGCGATATTTCGACGGGCGTGTCTCGCGCATCGTCGAGCATCGCCCAGCGTGCTTCGTCGTATGGCTTGATGGTGGGTTCTTCTTCGGTCAGCGCGAGTTTGAAACGCACGTAGCTGTTCAGGTGGCTGTCGGGAACGTGATGGATCACCTGCCGGACGGTCCAGCCGCCCGGGCGATACTCGATGTCGAGCTGCGCGGGCGTTAGTCCCTTCACGGCCTCGCGCAGTTTGGCGGGAGTCTCCGCGATCTGCTCGATCAACTGCCCCCGCTCATCGTCTGTCGGGTCAGCCTTCATATTAAAACGCCCCACCGGATAACGAAGATCAGTCATATCGTCTCCTGACTTAAACAGGCGGGAATGGGCGCGGGTGATGAGCGCTCGTCAGTCAACCCATTAATCACACCGGGGCGCTCAACTCTGCGGCGGCGCTCCCGCCTGATTGCCCGCGGCGCTCAGATCGTAGGTGATGTGGATGTCCAGGGCATTATCCTTAACTTCGGCGCGGATGTCTTTCGCCTGCGCCTTGAGCGTGCCGCCGCTCGCCTGGACGGGCACCGCGAGCGCGAGTTGTGATCCGCGCAGCAGCACCAGCGGATTGACGCGCTCGTTGATCGCGTTCTGCACAAACTGCGTGACGACGCCGCCGACCAGCGGCGAGACCCCTTCGAGATTAACGCCCTCGACGTTGATCTGGCCGTAGAGCGTCTGTTCCTCGGCCTTGAAGTAGAGCTGCACGTTGGCCTGCGCCCAGCCGCGGAAATTAAGGCAGTTGCCGAAAACGTTATAGCTGCCGTTGAAAGCGAGCGGGGCGAGGATTCTCCCGTCCGCGAGACGCACCGAGGTGCGCACGCCGCTGCCTTCGGGCGTGACGATCACCTGATTCTGGCAACCGCCCTGCGCCTGGATAAACCGGACGGGTTGACTGATCACCGAGGGCGCAGGCCCGTCCGTCGGCGCTGCTTTCTCTGCGGCGGTGAGCCGGAAGGTGGGCGCGGGGAGATCACGAAAGATCGTGCCGAGCAGGGCATTGAAAAAGTTTTCGTCGAGCCTGACGACGGCCGTCCCCGGCGGGTCCCCGTTCGGATCGGGCGCGCTGACGGGCGTTCCGGGTTGCAGCACGCGCGCACGCGGCGCGCCGATCAACAGAAAATAGGTGAGCGCCCCGCCGAGAATGATGCCGACGATCAGCGCAAGAATTGATTTCATCCAAAACCTTTCGTTAGACAGCGGCCGCAGACCGTGATTTTTAAATCGCGGAGGAGCCGCCCTCGTCGTAAAATGCCTTCACGACGAAGGCACTCTCCGACGGAGAGATCACAGTAGAGACGCGATGCATCGCGTCTCTACAGACGCGCGGTCGGTGAAGGCGAAGCGGTTGGCGTCGCGCCGCCGGTGCTGCCACCACTTCCGCTGCCGCTCCCACCGCCACTTTGCGGCATCGTCATGTTTCTCAGGATCGCGCCGGCGATCGAGGCCAGCG
>JANOGZ010000410.1:0-1334 GCA_031406255.1 Pyrinomonadaceae bacterium
AAACGCAATCACATCACCGATCTCCCGCATCGCCATAAACAGCGGGAAGCGGGAGCCCATCGCCGCGCCCGTGCCCGATCCGCCCGGGCCGCCCGCCAGATAAACGATGGGCGGCCCCGGATTCCTGGACGTGCTTCTGAACCTGACAAAAGCCAGTTCGATCAAATTGCTCTGTGGGTCATGGCGATTTTCCGGAACGAGCACGACGCCGAGTTCCGCGTCCACCTTCTCCTTCTTCGAATTCTCGAAGACGTACGGCTTGATCTTGATGTCGCCGGCTTTCTGCTGGCAGAGACTATCTGTCACCAGTAAGAAGCCGATGAGGGACCCGAGCAAAAGTCGCAAACCATTTTGATATAGCATGTTGCTGTACCTCGACAGGTAGCTGCACGAAGGGCCGGGCGGCGAGCGCCGGAATCTCCTGGCGCGCCACACCGAAAGAGAATGCTCACCTGCGGATTTCTAGCTAATCCTGTATCTCAGCGAGCGCCCACTTTGCTTTACTGCGTACTCGCTGATCCTCATCATTGAGCGCGGCGGTTAAAGCTTCAATGGCGATGGAGGCTCTGATTTCTCCCAGAGCCCACGCCGATCGACTGCGCACGCTCCACCGCTCATCCTTCACCAGCGCAACACCGAGGCTCTTGACGGCGCGCGCATCTTTCATCTCTCCCAGCGCCCAGGCCGCCATCTCACGCACCGGCCACTGCGTGTCATCCAGCGCGATGATCAGTGGTTCCCCGGCGCGGGCATCCCTGATCTCGCCGAGCGAGAAAGCGGCGGCCTTTCGCACCCACCAGTCGCCGTCCGAGAGGGCGGAGATCAGCGGTTCGACGGCGGCCGCGCGATCTATTCCATGACCGCCCCTGACCTCACCGAGCGCCCATGCGGCATTCCTTCTCACGCTCGAATCCGCATTGTTGAGCGCAGCGGTGAGGGGTTCGACGCTGTACTTACTCATTGCGGCGAGCGCGATTGCTGCCTGCTCACCCGGAGATGGATTCTTGAAGGCATCAAGCGCGGGGTTCCATGAGCCATCCTCCCAGCACCGGATAGGGTCTATCCTGGCGTCGTCCCCCAGTTTCCGGATCAGAAATGGTATCGCATCGACCGCCCCCATTTTCCCCAGTGAACAGGCAGCGAGTGCGCGCTCGGAAGGATCCGAGGAATCCAGCGCTCTGATCTTTTCTGTCAGATCAGAAGAAAAATTCTCCTGCTGACCCGCCGTCGGAATCATCCGTCCCGGTGAAGCCTGTGGCCGGAGCCTATCGTCAGCGTCGCCAGCATCCCTCTGCGCTGTGACGTGTGGCTGAGCGTACGGCAGGGTAGATCCC
>JANOGZ010000421.1:0-4158 GCA_031406255.1 Pyrinomonadaceae bacterium
ATCAACTTCTGGGGAACGGTCTACGGCGTCAAGCACTTCCTGCCCATTCTCAGACGGCAGGAGCAGGCCTACATCATTAATCTCTCAAGCGTGTTCGGCCTGATCGCGCCCCCCGGCCATGCCGCTTACGCCGCAAGTAAATTCGCCGTTCGTGGCTTCACCGAAGCTCTCCGGCACGAACTATCGGATACCAGAATACAGGTCTCGACCGTTCATCCCGGCGGGATCAGGACTCAGATCGCGAGAAGGGGGCGGATCGGCGCCATGGCGGATCCATCGAAACGTGAGACGGAGGCTGCCAGATTCGAGCGCCTCGCACAAACCACACCCGAAAGAGCAGCCGACCGGATCATACGGGGCATGCTGCGGGGTGAGACGCGCATCCTCATCGGTCGTGATGCCTCCCAGATAGACCTCCTCCAGCGGCTCATGCCAACCAGATACTGGCGCTTAATCGGCCCTCTCGTCGCATGGAAGACCCGGCCATAAGTAATTCAGGGACCTGGTAGATTTCATGATCACGCGATATTTGCAAAGAATTGCCTGAGCTTCTCTTCGTCCAACTTGCCGCCGGTTCTTACGCCACTGCAAACATCTAACCCGAACGGACGAACCTTCTCGATAGCCTCCGCGACGTTACCTGGATTTAACCCGCCGGCCAGGAACACCGGCACACCAACGGATTCGACGACAACCCTGCTAATCTGCCAGTCATGCGTGCGTCCCGTTCCGCCCAACTCTTTCACCGCCAGTTTCTGGTTTCCCGAATCAAGCAACAATGCGTCGACTTTGTTAGATACCGACACTGCCTCGTCAAAAGATTCCTGCCCGGTGATATGGATAACCTGAACCAGCGCCACGCCCGGCATGGCTTCACGCATCGCATCGTAAGCGTGAGGCGCAATGCGGTCACAAAGCTGGATGGTATTGACGCGGCATCTTCGCTGCTGCGCGATAATCGAGGCCGCGTCTTCTTTGCAGGTAAGCAAAAAGGTGGCGACGGGCGGGGGCACTCTCGCTGCCACTTCAGCGATCATTTCTTCTGAAATAACGCCGGGGCCGCTCGGCATTTCTGACACCAGGCCGAGAGCGGAAGCGCCGTACTCGATAGCCATGCGAGCTTCATGGAGATCGCCGATGCAGCAGATTTTCACTCTCGGGCGGTTTACTATAAACATCACGTGTTAACTAAAGCAGCACTATCCTGATGACGCCGGGGACGCGGGCGGGAGGCCGAACGTCGTGATTCAGCGGCCGGGGGGCAGCTGTGAATTTAAGAGACGGGCTGATTCCGATTGGAGCCCAGGTTCTTCACGTGAGCCGGCCAGACACCGTAGGCGATGAACCGTGCCGCAAGCTTACGCAGGATTGAAAAGCGAAAGAATGTCGGTGGTCTAAAAGGCCTCGTCGTATCCAGCGCTTGACTGATCAAGCGCCGCTGGATCATTGATTGAAAACTCTGAATGATTCTCGTGGGCCACATCCGCCGACGTTGAACAGCACGCAGGTCGCGGAGCCGCACCTCACCGGCTTTCAACGGTCGTGAGAGCAGATTTGCCGCCACCACAGCATCCTGAATGGCATAATTGATACCGACTCCGCCGACGGGTGACATGACGTGTGCCGCGTCGCCGATCAGGAGCAGTCCCGGATAGTACCAGCGCGCGAGGCGGCTCGACTCGACCGACAGCATGGCGACCTGGTTCCAATCTTTGAGGTGATCAACGCGGTCGCCGAGTTCAGGGGCCAACTCGGCGACGAACCGTCGGAGCTCAGCGAGACCCGCGGCGCGGAGCTGTTGATAGCTGCCCTTTGGAATCACGTAGCCAACCTGCCACTGCTCAGAGCGGTCGAGTAAGATCAAGACATGCCCGCGACCCAAACGTCCAAGGGCGCCCGCTCCGTCCGCGGCGCGGCGTGGCAGCCGAAACCAGAGAACATCCATCGGCGGGGAGGTCTTGATCGGTTCCAGGCGGGCCAGTCGGCGGATACGGGAAGAGCGGCCATCGGCGGCGACTGTCAGCAACGCCCGGACCTCATGCAGGAGGTCGTCGCCACCGTTGTAGCGAACGCCGCGCACCTCGCCGCTCTCCTCGATCAGTTCCCGCACATTGGCATCCATTATCAACTGAAAGTGCGGATAGCGCTTGGCTTCGTCGGTAATAAACTCCAGGAAGCGCGCTTGCGGAAGCATGGTGATGTATGGGTACTTAGTCTTGAGGGAACTGAAGTCGATCATCGCGATGGGGCCGCTCGTCGACATGAAATTAATGGTGCGAGCTTTGCTGTGCGGAAGCTCCAGCAATCGATCGGCCAGGCCGATCTCCTCCATGTTCTCCATCACCGATGGATGAATAGTATCGCCGCGGAAATCGCGATCGAAATCGTCGTGTAGCTCCAGCAGTATGACGGGAACGCCGTTGCGCGCCAGAAGAAGCGCGAGCACCGCTCCCGCCGGCCCGGCGCCAACAATGCAACAGGATGTCTGCTGCCTATTTCGATCGTCTGTATCTGCGGCAGCAACCTGATCTGTTGGCGAGGAGGCGGGCGTCATGCTCATAGTCATAACTATTCTCCAGAAGCGTACGCGGCCCGATGATATATCAAGCGCCAGCACGGCCGCCTCTTTTGCCCTTAGCTTCCACTCGTCCGTCGATACGCGGACAACCCGTCGCCTGACCGAAACCGCCTATCAAAAATGGTCGGCATTTTTGGTTTTCGCATACGCCACAATAAAGAGACCGCCGAAGATTAAATCCACCATTCCGGTACCGAGGGTAAACGATGAGACCCGGTGCTGGAGAAAGAGCACGATGATGGCAATTACATAACCGGCTTTCTCCAGCACTGATGGAAGCATCATCGCCCGATACCGTGCCGGGTCGCTGGCTAATATAAGAAAGAGGATCTGCCAGGCGAGCGTCACCCCGACAAAGCCATAGTAATATTCGGGATGCGTGATGGCAGGCGGAAAGTCGCGGCCGACCTTTGCTTCGAGAAAATATAAAGGAATAATGACGATTAAGCCGTAAATACCGGCCACCAGGAAGACGCGCCGGGCAAATGTCATGCCTGTTTTACCCTTTCCTAGCCAGGCGACCGCTGCTCTCCTCCCGCATATTCCATCAACCTCGCCAGCGTCGCCCGATCCTCCGCGCTCAAAAACTTGAACCGCACCCCGAACCCCTCTTCTCCCAACTCGTAGATCACTTCCCCGAACAAGCGCATCCAGCGCTCCGTCGGCGTCTTCACCTCGAAGATCAGCCGATTCCCTACCCCGACCTTCTCCCGCGAAGCGATGAAGCACCCACGGCTTCCGATCTCCCTCGTACGGGCCACGTGAGATGCGCCATGCCCCTCCCAGCGCACCTCCAACTCGAGGGGGACGCGCGCCTCCTCGCGCCTTTCCTGATCCCACCTGGTAAAGGCGGACTCTAACTCTTCCATCATTCGGCCCTCGGGAATAGAACCGGCGCGCGACCGCGGCGCATCGCTGGAAAGCTCCCCGGAATTGCGTTTGAGGTCCTCCCGCTCAATTTATTCTCGGATCGTCGCCGCAACTTTCCTGCATCCTTTCGATCCTGCCGGGTCGCCACCGTTACACCTGGCGTTCTGGTAGAAGTCAACCTGATCTGGCTTCTTCTATATGATCGGGAGCATACGTTTGATTAAGACCCACTGCAAGAACTCGCGCGGAGCTGCCGGTGGAACCCACCGGCGCGAGTATACATCATTCAAGAGGGGCAAGAGCAGATAAGCATGAGCGCCATACTGTCGAGCGTCGGCAGCAGCCCGGTGCTCGAATTCGTTGCTGTAATCGAACAGTTCGATAAACGGATATGGTAGAGATAACAGCAGCGTTGAACGGATTTTCTCTTTTAGCTCTTGTTCCGCGACATAAAACTCGTCGAAGTATTTTTCACACATATCAGCAACCAACCAAACTGAATTTCTTGCCTTATGCGCTTGCTCGCATTATAAGGTAAACGGAGTCAGCCTCAATAAAACTTATCACAAGTAGATAAAGCGAAAGGACTCTATTTCACCCAAAATGTCGAAAAAGAAAAAGCCAATTGACGCAAAGCCGATTGAGCAATACACGCACGACGATAAAGATCGGGTAAATAACCCACCTGTCGGATTGGTTACGCCGGAGAC
>JANOGZ010000432.1:0-7536 GCA_031406255.1 Pyrinomonadaceae bacterium
GTGCAGATGTTCGGATGATCGAGCGATGAGGCGAGCTGCGCTTCGCGCTCGAAACGCTTCAGGTTGGTCTCCCTGGCGGTCAATTCGGGCGGCAACACCTTGATCACCACCGTCCGGCCGAGCTTCGCATCGGTCGCTTTATAGACTTCTCCCTGTCCGCCCGCGCCGATCTTTTCGAGGATGCGGTAGTTGAGCAAGTTCTGGCCGATCATGAGGGCTTATATAACTCCCAACAAGCCGCCCGCGCAACTATTATTATTTTCGCGCGCCTGGCTTGACGACATTTCCGCCGAAGATGGATGTGATAGCTGGTTAAACTTTATCATTCGGCGCGCGCCGACAGGCTGTTCACGATTGTGTGCGCGATGGCCGGACCGGCTTCCCCTCGTGCTCCGGCGACTTTTTGGCGGCTTCAGTTTATAATCGTATTTTGGAATAAACCGTACTTATTTGTGCCAGTGGAACTATCACCATGAACGCCAGTGAAGAGAAGATCGCGAAACGACCCGACCGTATCAAGTTCGGCGGTCGCATCCTTTTTCTGACGGATGATACATCGCTCATTCGCCGCCAGCTGGAAGGCCATGAGGATTTGCCTTATGACCCTCAACTGCCCTTGATGAATAACATCTCGACGGATGAGATCACGCCCGGCTGGGTCTGCTTTTATTACGACGAGACGCTCGGCCAGTATGTCTATGTCGGGATGCGTGAGGGGGCCGTGCAGAAGGATGAGGTCAGAGAGGGCGGCTTCGCGGTGGTTGTTTCCGGCCTCTCGAAGGGCTGCGGCTCATCGCGCGAGACCGCGCCGTACGCGGAAAAGTGGGCCGGGATCGATCTCGTGGTCGCCCCCACGATCGAAAAAATCTACGGGCAAAACTCGCAGAACATCGGCTTGCTGACCTCGACCGACTTCGGCCTAATCGAGCGCATCCGGCGCGGCGAGGAGATTCCGCTCGAAGAGTTTACGCGCGGGCTCGATCCCGTCTCCAAATCAATCGTCGAATACGGCGGCCTCTTTAATTACAACAAGGCGCGGCTCGCCGGCGAGATTCGTCCGCCCGCGATCGAGACACGAAAGCGCCCGATGAACATCGTCGAGAAGATCATCGCGCGGCATGCCTTCGTCGCCGCCGGACAGATCGGCGTCGAAGCGGTCAAGCCGGGCGACGCTCTCTTCGCGGTGGCCGACGTGCGTTTCTCGCACGAGTATGTGACGCCGATGGCCGAAGCTCTCTTCAAGGGGGCGCTCGGGCGCGCGGCGCGCGTGACGGAGCCCGAATCGGTCTACGCTTTTCGCGATCACCTGACATTTCTGGGCCGCGTGATGTCGCCGAAGCATCGCGAGATGGGGCTTCTCGAACGCGCCGACGGTCTCGCCGTCACGCAGGCCGACTTTACCTCGGAGCAGGGCATCCGCCTCTACGGCGAAAGCCCCGAGGGCGGATCGGAAGCGATCTGTCATAACGCCGTCGTCGAAGACATCGCCCTGCCGGGCCAGATCGTGATCGGCACGGATTCGCATACGTGTATGGCGGGCGTGCTCGGCTGCTTCGCCTTCGGCGTCGGCTCGACCGACATGGCGAACGCCTGGTACACCAAAGACATCCGCATCCGCGTTCCCGAAACCGTGCGCTTCGTGCTGCGCGGCCGGAAGCGAGCGGCCGTGACGGCCAAAGACGTAATGCTCTACATCCTCGCCACCGATTACATGAAGCAGGGGAAGGGCATCGGCCAGGTGCTGGAATTCGCCGGCGACGGGTTGCATGACTGGGCGCTGGACGAGCGCGCGACGCTGACGAATATGGCCGTCGAGGCCGGCGGCACGACCGGCATCATCGAGCCCGATGAGGTGACGCTCGAATACATCGTGAGAACGCGCGGCCTCGATCCGGAGATTGTCCGCCGCGGATTCCTGCGGAGCGACCCGGAAGCGCAGTATGCGGCGGTGTTCGAGATCAATCTGGAAGATATTCATCCGATGGTCGCCACACCCGGCGATCCGCGCAACGGGATCAGGATCGAAGACCTCGCCGAAGAAATCAAAATCGACACCGCCTACGGAGGCTCCTGCACCGGCGGCAAAATGGCCGACATGGACATGTACGCCGCCGTTCTCCGGCGCGCGGTCGAGCAGGGCCAGCGCGTCGCGCCGGGCGTGCATCTCTACCTGCAATTCGGCTCGCAGAAAATCAAAGCATATGCGCGCGAGCGCGGCTACATCGAAATTTTCGAGCGGGCCGGCGCGGAGCTGATCGACCCGAGCTGCGGCGCGTGCATCAATGCCGGTCCGGGCGCGTCAAAGTCGCCCGATGAGGTCACCGTCAGCGCGCAGAATCGCAACTTTCCCGGCCGCAGCGGCCCCGGCAAAGTGTATCTCGCGTCGCCTTACGTCGTCGCCGCTTCGGCGATTGCCGGGCACATCGTCGCGCCCGAAGAATTCTTGCGTGAGCCCGACGAAGAACTGGTCGGGGTCTGATTTTCTATCAAGGAGATTCCGTGCATTGGGTAATGACTACGGCAAATACGCGCAAGTAGAGCGCGAACGGCGGATGTTGTTGCGTGAGCTGCCGCCGGGGCTCGAACGCTCGAGCGATCACTTACAGATCACGGACAATTACATCACTGGCACGCGTCTGCGCCTCAGGAAGATACGCGTTCCCTCGACGCACGCGCGTGTGTGGACGCTGACGCAGAAATTCACGCCCGCGCCACATAATTACTCGCACTCGATCATGACGAACATCTATCTCTCGGAGTATGAGTACGAAGTGTTCTCCGTTTTTGAAAGCAACGAGATTCGCAAGAATCGTTATCCGTATAAATACGAGGATCGCGTTTACGGGATCGACTTTTTTCTCGGTGACCTGCTGGGACTCATCCTCGCGGAGACAAACTTTGAAACGGATGAAGAGATGGTCAATTTCGTCGTGCCTCCCTTCGCCGTCGCGGATGTGACGGACGACGAAATGTTTTCCGGCGGAAAGCTGGTGACCATGACGAGCGCTGAGATCCGCGCCGAATTGCAACGCCGGCGTGAGGGTGAAAGCAAAGAGACCAGCGAAGGAAAAAGATGACGACCTCGGGCGCGCCGATCGAGATGACGTTTTATTCACTCGGAGGATGCCCGTCGTTAGAGAAGCCTGAAGCGATGGAACCGCGTTCACTTGGCCGGCTAATAATTATTGCGGGAGTCTGCATTGTGGTTGTCGGAGTCTTGGTCTCTTCCGGCGGCCTCTCATGGTTCGGCCACCTGCCGGGCGACCTGCGTTTCGGCGGCGAGCGCGTCCGTGTCTACGTGCCGATCGCCTCGATGCTGCTGATTTCGCTCGCGCTCAGTCTGCTTCTTTATTTGCTGCGTCGCTTTCTGTAAGCGGTCTTTGTGACAACCTCGCTCGTCGCACCAATGCCAACCGTATATACGATCGGTCACGGCCGTCACCCGTTCGAGCATTTCCTGTGGCTCCTGAGGCAGCACGGGATCGCTTTCGTGTGTGATGTACGGAGCGCGGCACGTTCGCGCTGGCCTCAATACAATGGTCGCGTGCTGGCCGAAGCATTGGGGGAAAATCGCATCGGCTATGAGCATTTGCCAGAGTGCGGCGGCAAGCAGCTCGCGCCGCCGGAAGAGTTGGCGCACGGTCTCGACCGCATTATCGAGCTCGCCGCCGATGTGCGCGTCGCCGTAATGTGCTCGGAATCGCAGCCATTGACCCGTCATGCGCAGGGCGCGCGCGCCAACTGCCATCGCGTCGGGCTGCTCGCCACGCCGCTCAGAGAGCGCGGCGCGCGCCCGATTCATATCCTGCCTGATGGAGAGACGATCGAGATCGACGAGTCGGCGCTGCCTTCTATCTGGTAAGCCATCTGGTAAGCGATGCGCGTGCGCCCTCCTGTCGGAGCCGGCCGGTCAGGGATCTTCATAGCCGAGCACGCGCGCTTTTAACTGGAAGGGGCGCGGATCCGTCTGAAAGGCGACCCATCCTTCGCTTCGCGCGTGGCGTGGCAGAAACGCGACTTGAAATTCGCCGCGCTCGCGCTCGTCGCCGCCCTCCGTCTCGATGACGACTTCCACATGCACGCCCTCGGCCGTCATATCTCCGTGATTAATGACGATCACGGGAACGATGAAATTGTGCGGGCGCGGCTCGGGACTGCCGAGCCGCACTTCGATGCTCGGCGGGGCATCGCCCATCGTCAGGCCGTCATACGCGAGGTAGGCGAGGACGGCCACGACGAGCGCCAGCCCGATCGCGAAAACAGACCATTCCAGCCGGTTTTTTTGCGGTTTGTTCATTGCAGCAATAATCTTCCGGCCGAAGCGCCGAGCGTCGCCGCGACCCCGAGGACGATCGTTTGCGCCAGGCAGGTGGCCGGCGTGAGACCCTCAAAGCGCCCGAAGAACCAGAGGATCATCGCCGAAGAGATGAGCGCAATCGCATAAGTGATCACTGTGCCGGCGATGACGGCGACGCGGCCCTCCATCGAAACAATGTCCTTCGCGCCCGTGAACTCGCTGTAGTAGAGGATGAGCGCGCCGAGCGCGAGCGAGAACAAGACCAGCCCGAATAAATTCCAGAGCCCCGCTTCGGCGGCGATCATCACGATCTCTTCGGTCGGCGCCACATTGGCCGCGAACAGCACTGCGCCGCACACGGCGATCACCAACTGGCCGCCGAAATGAGACTCGGCGGCGGCGGTGCCGGATTGGCCCTGCTTTCCGGTCGCGTCCCCTTTCTTTTCTTTGCCGCCGCTTTCATCATCTCCTGTGCTCCGATTATCACTGCTTTCCGCGTCCATCCCTTCATCTTCTTCTTCGCCGCCGCCGAGCTGCGCCGTGCCGACCGAGACGCCGATGGCGACCGTCATCGCCTCGACCACGATCTTCCCGACCACTTCACTCAACTCCATCGCAAACGCGATGCGACCGAGAAGCAACAGGACGAGCGCCGCCAGGATAAAGCCGATCCCCAGCTCTTCCACGGAATCAATTACCACTTCCGTCATGCTCGCATCGCGCCGCAGACCGACATAACGGTTGTAACCGAGAAGCAGGCCGAAGGTGACGAGAACATATACCAGCAGACGCAATGGGTGTGCGATAAAGCCCGCCCACCACATTTCCATCGTGTAGAGCAGGGGCAGACTGAACATCAGACCGCCGGCCACGCCGCGCGCGTATTCCTGAAAAGATTGAGCGACGGTACGCTGCATGGGAAAGATAACGAAGGAGAGAGAGAAGTCGGCGAGCGGGCCTTACCCCGGCGCGCCTCTTCGATCTTAACTGCTGGTCGCGGTGACTTCCTTCGCGCTGGCATAATCGGCGGCTTGTGAGCGCGAAAGATAGACGGCCAGCAAAAAAGCCGCGAACATGATCGCCGCCGCCGTCCAGAACGTCACACGTACGGAATGATCGTCCACGGCCAGCGGCCGCGCCGCGGGACTGCTGATCAGGTACCCGCCGACCAGCGGGCCGACGATGCGCGCGAGGCTGGCGGCGGATTGGGTGACGCCCATCACGCCGCCCTGTTCGCTGGCGCCGACGCTCTTTGAAGCGAGGCTCGTCAGCGACGGTGTGGCGAGCGAGTTGCCGATCGCCATCCCGGCAATGATCGCCAGCAGGGCGGCGAGTCCGCCCTGCGGAGACGGCCCGATGTAGGCCAGAAAGGGCAGGGTAGATGTGAGCAGCAGCGCTCCCACGATAACCAGCGGCATCTCGCCCCAGCGCTTCACCAGCCGCCCGATCAAGCCGCCCTGGACGAAAGCCGAGATGATGCCGATATAGGCGAACAGATAACCATTATGCTGCGCATCGTAGTCGAAGCGGTATGCCGTGTAGAGCGAGAAAATGGTCGTCATGATCGAGAAGGCGACGATAAACAGGAAGTAGATCAGCAGCACCAGCGCCAGCCGGCGCTGCGTCAGCTGGCGCCAGAAATACGTCCAGCTTCTGCTGGCGAAGGCGCGCGCCGGATGATCGCGCGTGATCGTTTCCGGGAGCGCGAAGTAAATAAGAACAGCATTTGTGAAAGCGAGCGCGGCGGCAAAATAGAAGGGGACGTCGATGCCCCAGCGGCTGAGGATTCCGCCGATCGCCGGCCCGAAGATGAATCCCAGGCCGAAGGCGGCGCCAAACATCCCCATGCCCTTGGCGCGATTTTCGGGCGTCGTCACGTCGGCGACATAAGCCTGCGCCGTCGAGATATTTCCGCCCGTAATGCCATCGAGGATGCGCCCGGCGAAGAGCATCCACAGCGTGGTCGCGCTGCCCATGATGAGAAACCCGATTCCCGTGCCGATGACGCTTAAGAGCAGGACGGGACGCCGCCCGTGCCGATCCGAGAGTCTTCCGAGGAGCGGCGTGAAGATCAACTGCATGACCGAGTAGGAGGCAAACAGCAATCCGACCGCCAGCGGTGAAGCGTTGAATTGCGGACTCACCACATACAGCGGCAGGATGGGAATGACGATGCCGAAACCGACCAGATCGATAAAGACCGTGATGAAGATGATCAGCAGCGGAGAACGTTTCATACTGAATTTTAGATTCTTGATTGACTAATTTAGAGTCGGGGGAGAGGGAAACAAGCGATTAAGAATCGCACCTCGCAGCTCCGCGATCGCAAATTCCTTCTAACGTCTGCGGTAGCCGCCGCGCACCGAACGCGACAGGGATTCGTCCATTGAAGCGCGCCCGCCACCCGCGATCAAAAGTGCGAGCGCCATCCCGAGCAGCGCCAGCGGATACTCGAAGCCCTGGCTCTGCGCGAAAAAAGCTCCCCAGTGTACGCCGAATATCGCGACCAGCATAACGGGAATGATCAAGAGCGCGCCGAGGCGCGTCAGCAGCCCCGTCAGGACCAGCGCCCCCCCGACGAATTCGGCGAAGGCCGCCGCGCCCATCCACAGCCAGGCGGGCCGCAAGCCGAGCGGCGCCGCGCTCTCCGTAAACTTGACGAGCCCCGGGCCACCCCACATGCCGAATACTTTCTGCGCTCCGTGCGCGATGAAGACTGCCCCCAGCGTGAGACGCAACGGCAGGGTCATCCAGGTCGGCGAAGTCTCAGTCAACCAACGAAACATTCGGCTTACTTCCCTTCTATGGTTACGGCGCGCCGCGCCCGCCCACGCGGTGTGGGCAGAGCGTAAGACAGAAACCGAAGCGGATCTGAAAAAGAGCCAGGTAGAACGACCCTTTGAGCTTCGCATCTCTTCCGGAAGAGATGCCATCCTTCTTCGTCAGTCTGCTTTATCTGAACAGCGTAGCCGGTTTATACGAGCGATTGTTTTATCACAGCCATAGCTCTCCGCGCCATGCGACCCCAGGGTCTATTCATACTCAGTTTCTCACGTCTGCGCCCCGCAGGGGCGACGGAATTTAGCCGGTGGCCAGCGCGAGCGCACCGCCACCGGTCATGCACGTATTACGATAGCGCGCCCCGGCGGGGCGCCGGAACAATCAGAGTGATGTCCGGCGCTCCGTCCGGAGCGCCGGGGATGTACCGTACCCGGTTCCGGTGGCGGCGCTTCGCTGGC
>JANOGZ010000442.1:0-4971 GCA_031406255.1 Pyrinomonadaceae bacterium
ATCGTTCCACTGTGTCGTACCCTTCTGGTAGACGCGTTGGAGATAGCCATCATCAATGAGGCCGCCGAGGGTCTTCTCAGTCATCATCAGGCGCGCCTGGATGTCACGCATTTCGACCGGCGAAAAAACTGATTCGACCCCCGCCTCGGCTTCATAGAGCGAGAGGACGGCGAGCGCGCGAAAGATGTGTCCCTTCCGGTAATCGGCCGCATTGCGGCGGTATGCGCGCGTCCCCGTTTTAAGCGTAAACCCGTAGGGATCGATCAAAATATTCTGTAGCGCCAGCCAGAAAAAGCGCTCCCAGACATCCTGAGCGGGCGCGGCGAGATCAAACACCGCCGGCGGCACGTCTCCGCCGGCCCGTTTTTTATTACCGACCCGCTTGTAGAGAAAGGGAATTGCCGAGGCCACGCGCTGGGTCAGCGTCGGGCGCGTGTAGGTGAGCATCCAGACGTAACGGAGTCGATCGTTTTCCGGATCAGTATCGCCCAGCGTGTCGCGCAGGATACTGATCAGAGGAAGATCAGACGCCTCCGAATCCGCCATATGGCTATCGCCCGCAGTGGTTTCGCTACTGTGGAGAGGCCCGTTGAGGTTGCCGAAGACGGTGAGCAATTCCGCGCCACCGGCGACCGGCGTACGCTTCATCTGAAACCATGGCGACCGATCTTCATCGGACGCTCCGCCGGCGGAGTCCGACGGGACGGTCTGGGCATTACTGATGCCCGGCGCGGTCGGTAAAAAGGCGAGGGTGAGAGAGAAAAATACCGAAACTGCTGTTCGCGCTCTCTGTTTAGAGGGAACGCTTGTCATGTCCTTATGTGAATCCTTCCCCTCAGGAAAATCGCTCCTGATGGAGCGAAAAGCTTGCGCCCTTCCACGTTGAAACGACGCAATCAAAGCGATGCCAAAACCAGAAGAAGACACGCGGCAGACAAGTGCAACACTTGTGCCGCCCGCCCTCATCGTCGCAAATTCCCTTCACGCTCGGCTCCGGCTCATGAAAACCTTTGCGATGTCGGTAGACCTGTTAATCATTGCCATCAAAAAAGCGTCGCCTACCGCTCGATAATACTGGAAGTGGCCGCGCGCGAAGGCTCATCAATAACATAAATGTGTGCGGCCGTCACCCCGCCGAGTTCGACGCGGGCGACGGGTTCGCTCACCGCACGGAGCTTCGTGATGATGGCGTCATTGCTTAAATAACGTCGTCCGCGTGCGTCAATGATGAAATCACCCACCGCCAATTCGCGCACCGCCGCGCGGTCGGAAAGCGAGACGGAGACGAGATCGTCTCTTCCCGCCAGCCGCGCATAATGAGTTATCAATTCCGGCGTCTCGCTCGCGACGCGCGCCGCGGGACGGGCGCGGGCGGCAATGATCGAAGCGATTTCGGGTGTGCTCGAATCATAAAATTCGTCATGCGGGAAATAGCTTCCGGCGCGCTCTCGTCCGCCACCGAGCGTGTTCGTGGAGAGGCGATAATGCGGAGCCGCGCTCGCCGAGGCGTAGGCCGAACACACGAGCACGACGAAGACCAGAGCCGTGCGCGCGTAAACCTTGAAAGGCTCGCCAGAGTTTAGCCGAAGGGCGAAGCGTGACAGGACGAGCGCCACGGCATGAATACCGATGGCCGCAGTGATCAACACGGCGGGCAGCACTATCGTGAAATAGCGCGTGAATTTGCCGCCCATCACCGAAAGCGGAAAAAACCAGAAGAACAGCCAGAACAGGATAAAGAAGCGGCCATCGCCCAGACGTTTGAAAAACAGGAGCGGCAGCCCGAGGATAAATCCGGCGATGACCGGCAGGGGAAGTTTGACGCCGATAAAAACGAAATAAAAGTACCAGGGCGAGCCCTTCAACCACAGCGATACCTGGTTGCGATAAAGGTGGCCCATAAATTCATAGCTATCGTGACCGATGCGTTTCTCGCCGGCGAAGACCCTCATTTCGTGCCATGTGCCGGGCAGGAGAATCGTCGGGTTACAGAGCAGAAACGTCGCTCCCATGATCGTAAAAAAGATCAGCCAGCGGCGTTTCCCCACCCGCCAGCGAGTCGCCTTGATGCTCTGAAAAATATGATAGTAGCTGGCACTGATGGCGATGAAATGTGGCAGGTATTTCGATGCCATCATCGCTCCGAAAGCCGCGGCGGTGGCCCAGTAGTAGGGTTCGGGTCGCCCACTTTCCGCTTCGGCGACGCGCTGCCCGCGGAGCCAGAAGACGTTCGCGAGCAGGAAGAAGAAAAGAAAGAAGGTGTCTTCCTTGGCGATGCGGTTGAAACCGATCGCCGCCGGATCGAGAGCCCATAGTCCGGCGGCGATCAGGCCGACCTCCGCTCCGAAAAGCTCCGCCGCGACGAGAAAGATCAGGAGCGCCGTGAGCGCGCCGATGATCGCGCCGGGAAGGCGGAGCGCGGTTTCGGTCGAGATGCGCAACTCGGGATACGTCTGGACAACGCGCGATGAATTCCAGCGGTCGGCGGCGACTACGCTGAACGTTAACAGCGCCTTCATCAGCAGGGGATGTTCGCTGTTGGCCGAGGTCAGCCCGCGCGCACGATATTCTTTGACGGCGCGCTCTTTATTCGATTCATCTTCGCTTAATCCTTCCGCGCCCAATTGAAAAACGCGAAAGCCGAAACCCGTGAGCACAATCACGAGCAACGCCGCAGCGATCAGCGTCCTGCTGGCCGGATACACGATCTGTTCGGGAAATAATTCGGGCGTCAGCGCGGCTGTCGTGGCAGTGGCGGCGGATGCGGACAAGAGGTGACAGATGCTCCGGTTGGCGTCAGCTTCAAAGGGACGTTCCCCGTGGGAACACGCTTTTCTAACAAGAGAAAAAAGAGTATCCCGATTCAGAGCATCATGTCAAAAGCTGAGTGAGTGGACGAAGATGAGCGCGCGGCATAGACAAATCGGCGTCGGGCATGGTGATTATCTCTCGCCGGGCGCTTTTGTGGCCGGGGCGGAAGCGGCGCGCGCATCCTTCGTATTCGTATTGACGTTGGGATCATTCAGAACTTCTTTGGGCTTCCATCCGGCGCGCTGCAGGAGCGCCATCGCGTAACGAATCGGGACCGCGAAATTGGCATCGGCGATCTCTGTGAAGACGGCGAAGTTAACGCCGATCACGCGGCCTGACTGGCCGAACAGCGGAGCGCCGGAACCGCCTTCGGCCGTGCGCGCGTCGTAGACCACGCGATGAGGTTCGAGGTCGGTGATATGACCCTGCGTCGTCAGTGGCTTGATCAGGTTACGTTCCGCCAGATGTCCGAGCAGCGCTTCCATCGAGGCCCCAAAGCGCCTCTGAATGCCGCGCGCCTCAGGTTCGGGCATTGTTGCCAGGATGCGATCCGGACCCGATGGATAACCCATCATCACGACGGCTTTGCCGACGCCCGCCGCATCCGTATCTTTGTCGAGCGGCAGCACCGGGATATTTTTCCATACTTCCTTGGCATCAATGACGCAGACGGCCAGATCGTCGCGTTGCGCAGCTTGCTTGAGGTTCAACGGGAAGGGCTGGCGATGCTCAGGGAAAAAGGCCACGAGACGCGTCATGCGGGGTTTGGCGCTGACGCTCGCGCTCAGACTCTGCGCACGCTCGTCAGCCGCCCACGGTTCGGCGCCGACATGGCGGTTGGTGACGATATAACCATCACCGACGTGAAATCCGGTGCCGACGAAATCCAGCACGTATATCGCGCCGTTACCCTCGGGCGTGAGCGATGGCTGCCCCTCGCCGCTCAACTGGGTCGTTCCATCCTCATTCATCTGCAATTCAGGATAGCGCAGCGGACGGTTGGTGCTTTCTTCGATAAATACGTAGGAGCCCGCAATCAAGCAGACACCGTTGCCGTATTCATTACGTAGCTTCGGCGCCAGCGAGAGACTATAAATGATATCCTTGTTGGATTTATCCACCTGCTCGAATTGCTTGCTGTTCTCATCCATGCCCTCTTTCATGAGTACCAGCTGGCGGTTCTGCGCATCAATCAGCGCGCGGCTGCGTTGCAGTTCTCGATTGGCCGCAAATCCCAGGTAAAGGACGCCGCCGACGAGCGCGATGGCGATCAGGAGCGTGATCAGCTTCGTGCTTGGATTAATTTCGCGAATGAGCTCGCGCGTGAATTCGCGCAGGAATACCTTCGCATCGTCGCGCCGCGCAGTGGCCGCGGCTTCGATGGCCGCATGCTCGATAAACGGGGCGACGTGTACGCTCGGCTGGCGGATGACGGCTGACGAAAGCTCGCCGATCGGAAAGAATTGCAGCGCGAGATTGCCCGGCGGCCCGAGGCGCACCTCATCGCCATCTTCAATGACGATTCCGGACGCGAGCGGCAGTCCGTTATGCGTAATCGCGAGCGACGGATCGAAATTCGTCACGCGATAGTGTCCGTTGGTGCGGGCGAGCTCGATCACGAGGCCCGAGGCAGTGGGAACTTCCTCGAACTGGAGACGTAACTGGCAATCTTCGCACGAGCCGATGCGGATCCGGTCTTGCGTGAGCACTTCGGTGTGCTTATCTGCGCCGATCTCTAAATGAATAACCAGCCCGCTCGTCATACTACCTCTTCGCCCGTCTTCAGAACCCTGAGAAATAAATCAAGCGACCGCGTGCAACCGCTTCCTGGCTCGTTCTAGCGGTCTCGCGCGCACGGTCGCCTCCACCAGGCATTTTATACTAAGATTCGTAAGGTGGCAAAAACTGCGCGCGGGCGGTCAGTGGTCAGTGGTCAGTGGTCAGTGGTCAGCCGGTCGTCTGTGGTGTCGATCTTTGGGCGCAGGCGCGCTTCTTTATGTTAGCTGAAAGCTGAAAGCTGATAGCTCACTGCTTACGGTGATTTAACAGGTCGCCCGCAAAGGGATTAATATCAAACATACCGCAACCGGCGAAACCTGACGGCCATCGCCACACTCCCGGCTTACATCTAGCACTATGGACGCTATCGCTGAAGGCGCA
>JANOGZ010000489.1:0-8416 GCA_031406255.1 Pyrinomonadaceae bacterium
TTCGGGATCGCGCCCCGCACCGTCGGGATGCGACTCGTCGCGCTATTTGAAGGGGCTTCGGGCTTCGGTTTGATATCGCTTTCGGTCACTTACCTGATTACCGTCTACCGTGCTCTCGAACGAAAGCGCGCCGTCGCGTTATCTTTTTATCACCAGGCGGAGGAAGGCGCGGACGTGGCGAGTTTTATCACGCACCATTTCGTCGACGGACGCTTTTACGGACTCGACGGGGTGCTGCGGAGGGCTTCACGCGACGTCCAGGAACTGCTCGAGTCGCACATCGAGCATCCGATTATTCACTATTTTCACCCGGTCGAGGTTTATAAAAGCCTGCCGCGCGTCCTCTTTCTGATGCTTGAAACCTGCACGGTGATCTATGCGTGTCTGGATGGCGAAGAGTATCCGAAAACTCGCCATCACCCGGAGGTGCGCACGCTTCAAGCGAGCGCGCGCCACGTCCTCCGCGAGCTGGTCAACTCCGTTCGTCTGGAAAAGAAGGCGCGCGAGCACGTCGAAGCGCCGTTTGAAGAGTCGCGCCGCTGGGAGAAGCGTTTCAAGCAAACGCTACGCAAGTTGGAGAAGGCGGGGATCAGTACGCGGCGTGACCTGGCCGCCGGATGGGAAGAATATCGCGCGCACCGTGAAGAGTGGGAGTCCTCGCTCTATCGCCTCGCGGTATATCTGGGCTACGACTGGGATGAGGTGACCGGCGATGGTGACCTGCGCTATGCCGCCGACGAGGAGATGGAAAGACCGGGTCAAGGCAGCAAACAACCCACTGCGGGCCACTGATTCTATCGAAAACTTTTATGTACGGCTTGATCTTTACTGATCGTCCGTCATGGCAGAAACGCTCCGCGTCCGTTTCTCCCGATACGCATCTGCACGAGCCAATCGAGCCAGCGCCAGCGCAGCGCGCGCGGCGCGAGATGCTCCGTCAGGGCAACCGTCTGGTAAGTCTCACCGGAACCCATGTCGAGCGCCACATCACTTAAAAAACGCAGGTAAAAGAAGCTGGCGTCGATGATGCGTCGCTGGCGGACACGCAGCGTCAGAGGCGCGCCTTCCCGCTCCGCGGCGAAGCGTAGGGTGCGCGGGTAGCGCAGGCCGAAATGATGCGGACGCCTTTCAGCTTCCACGAGCTGCGCCGGATGAGCGGAGAGCACGCCATCACGAACCAGAAAAAGTTTCGTGACGGGCGCTACATTTGCGCATTCACGATAGCGATAGAAGACGGCGGTGGTAGCGTCCGCGAAATGGGCGCGGCCCCACTGCCATTCGGCGATGGTGGCGGGCAGCCACCGCCGGTCGCGGTTATGGTCGTGGTAGCCCGTCCCGCCAAACTCCCGCTTCCAGATATTCTTGCCGCCGCGTTGCGCGTGCATCTCGAGAGCGCCCGAAACACGGCAACGCGGCGCCACCAGGTTCCACTCATGGACGGCCGTCTGATCAACCAGAGGCGCTTCGCCCGTCCGCGAGAAGTCGCCTGCGGTAAGGAGCCATTCGAGGTGCGCGTTGAGCCGCCGGCCGCGGCGCACGCTTTCATCGAGCGTTAGAATAAAGCGCGATTCGCCACCGGTGGTTTCCAGACGGAAACTGCTGCGCCCGATGCGACATGATGGGCGGTCTGTGTGCGCCGCGAAATCGGCGGGGGCGTGCTCGTTAACGGCGCGTACGACGGGACGTCCATCGCGGTACAGACTAAAGGCGACGGCCGGAAAGTCGGCCGGGGCGGGTGAGGGCGCGCCCGGATCTTTTAAATGACCGGCAACCTCGGCGTTGTAGCGCGGTGAGAATATAAAACCGACGAGAAAGATAATGACCAGGGCGTCGCGGCCGTCATCGCTGATGGCGTCGAAATACCACCACTCGTAGGCTCCTGCGGCGCGATCCTCCGGATGCCACACGTCGTCGGCGAGGCTTGAGTGAAAACGGAAGCCGGGAGCCGTTCCCGCAGCTGTCTCTCCTGTGATTGCCTCCACGGAAGGTAGCTTACCGTCGCGCCGCGTGATTTGGAAAGCGCGCCCGATAAGCGCTTGGACTTTCGCTGGCGGCAGGTGATAAAGTAAACAATCCGCATTTAACAAGTGGGCTCGCTTCGCGAGACTATTACAGCTCGATAAAAATCTCAATAGAGGAGTACGGTTATGTCAACAGCTCAGCTCGCCGCCTCAGAAACCCCGCGCCGCTATCAACTGTTCATCGATGGAAAATGGGTGGACGCTGAATCCGGCAAAACATTCGAAACGCCTAATCCGGCCACCGGTGCGACCCTGGCCGAAGTCGCCGAGGGAGACAAGGCAGATATTGATAAGGCGGTCGCCGCCGCCCGCCGCGCTTACGAAGGCAAGTGGTCGAAGATGAGCGCGCGCGACCGTGGACGGCTGCTCTACAAGTTGTCGCAGCTTATCGAACAGAACGCGAACGAACTAGCCGCCCTCGAGACGGCCGATAACGGCAAACCGATTCGCGAATCCACCTATGTGGACCTGCCGCAGGTAGTGGAAAATTTCGAATACTTCGCCGGCTATGCCACCAAGATCGAAGGCGAAACGATTCCCGTG
Organism: Pyrinomonadaceae bacterium; assembly: GCA_031406255.1. Lineage (GTDB taxonomy): Bacteria > Acidobacteriota > Blastocatellia > Pyrinomonadales > Pyrinomonadaceae > JANOGZ01. Next base: position 2,565 of record JANOGZ010000489.1, read on the forward strand.
CCCGGCCAGATGTTTAACTACACGCTGCGCGAGCCGCTCGGCGTGTGTGGACAGATCATCCCCTGGAACTTTCCGCTGCTGATGGCCGCGTGGAAACTCGCGCCCGCGCTGGCGGCCGGTAATACTGTTGTGTTGAAGCCCGCCGAACAGACTCCGGTCTGCGCGATGGAGCTCGGAAAATTGATTCAGGAGGCGGGCTTCCCCGACGGCGTCGTCAATATCGTGCCCGGCTATGGCGAAACCGCCGGCGCGGCTCTCGCCTCACATCCCGACATCGACAAGATCGCGTTCACCGGTTCGACCGAAGTCGGTAAAATAATAGCGCGCGAGGCGGCGGAAAATCTCACCAAAGTATCGCTGGAACTCGGCGGTAAAGCCCCCAACATCGTCTTCGCGGATGCTGATATCGAACAGGCCGTGAATGGCGCGATGATGGGTATTTTCTTCAACCAGGGACAGGTCTGCTGCGCGGGCTCGCGACTATTTCTACATGAACAGGTGAAGGACGAATTTCTCGAGAATTTCAAGCGGCGAGCGCAGCAGGTCAAAGTCGGCAATCCGATGGATCAAGCGACCCAGATGGGACCGCAGGTTTCCGAGGAGCAGCTCACTCGCATAAAGGGCTACGTTGACATCGCGCGCGGCGAAGGCGCGACGGTACTGGTCGGCGGTGAACGGCCGAAGCTCGAGAGCGACTTCGATGGCGGCTACTTTTTCCAGCCGACGGTCTTCAGTGAAGTTAATAACCGCATGCGCGTCGCGCAGGAAGAGATCTTCGGGCCGGTCTGCTCCGTGATCACGTTCCGCGATGAAGAAGATCTACTCAAACAGGCGAATGAGACCATCTACGGCCTTTCGGCCGGCATCTGGACGCGCGACCTCGCGCGCGCGCACCGCTTCGCCAGAGAGATCAAAGCGGGCGTGATCTGGGTCAACACGTTCAATATGTTCAATGCCGCCTCGCCCTTCGGCGGCTACAAGCAATCCGGCTACGGGCGGGAGATGGGCAAGCATGCGCTCGAACTATACACGAATGTCAAGAGCGTGTGGATTGACCTGTCGGGCAAGCCGATCGGATGGTTCGGAAACTAGATTTCCGCTCCGGAATCTTGAGGATGTCGGGATCGGCAGAGGCCATGACATTGTTTGCGCGCTGCGGGTCGCGGCATCCTCAGGAGCCAAACCGACGAAAGCCCATCGGGTGATATGGACGATCGGTTTGTCAGGTGATCGGGTTTGTGCGCGGCGCGTTTGCGCGGCGCGTGCTATGATTGTCGGCGTGCTCTCCCATAAGTCACTAAGAAAAAGGAGATGCAATGCGCTCACGTTCCAGACTGTTTACTCTATCCATCCTCCTCGCGGCCGTCCTCTGCTCCACGGCGTGCCCGAGTCGCACCACTATCTCAAAGATCACCGCTGATCCCGGCCGCTACCGAAACAAAGAGGTGGCTGTTGCCGGCACCGTCTCAGAGGCTTACGGTGTGCTCGGCAACGGAGCATACGAGATAGATGACGGCACGGGCAAACTCTGGGTTATTACGCGCCGCGGTGTGCCCGCGCGCGGCGCGCGTGTCGGCGCCAAGGGGCGCGTCTACACCGGCTTTAACTTTGGCGGCCGGAATTTCGGAACGGTGCTGGAAGAAACCGATCGGCGCAGCAAGTAAGTTGATTTGTTGATTTGTTGGCGGATTGAGCCGCAGGCTCGGTGCTTCAGGGGGCCGGCGGCTCAATGCTTCGATGGATAAATTAACGGCGAGCCTCGACGAACAATTCGCGCGGCTGCATGCCACTTCATCTGCGTTTATCCGCGCCGTTCCGCCGGAGAAGCTGTACTGGCGGCCACGCGCCGCGACCGTCACCGCCGGGGCGGGAATCTTCCCCATCTATTCATGTGGTGAGCACATCTTACGCAGCGCGGCTGCAATCGAGCAGACCTTCGGTGGAATTACTGCAAACCTGTGGGATGATCCGTTTGAATGGACGTTGCCGGAATCGCTGGCGACGCCGGAGCGTGTGGAAGAATATCTGCTTGAAACGGAGGCGGCGCGGCGACGCGGCTTCACGCTGTTTAAGAGCGATGGGGAGCTTTTAAAAGAGATCGCCGTGCCTTCCGGCGAGATGCAGATGCTCTTTGCACTGCTGATGGAGACGCTGGCGCGCGCCGCACATCATCAGGGTCGCGCCTTTGCCATCTTCCGGCTGTTCTCTGATCGACGCTTACCACTTATCTGAGACAAGTACGGGTGGAGCGAACTTTGCCAGCGCGGGATTCGTTATCTCACACGTGAGGGTTAGGCGCCGATCGAGAGTGGTAGTCGGCGCGTGCCCGATAATTTCATTCCTACCAGGTCAGGGGTAACTCGATGTATTGTCCACGTTGCAGTCAACAACAGCTCTCAGACGAGATGCGTTTCTGTTCGCGCTGCGGTTTTCCGCTCGACGGCGTCGGCCTGCTGCTCGCCAGTGACGGTGTCCTCCCGACACGCGCGGCGGAGGATGGAGAGGGCAAACTCTCACCGCGCCGGAGGGGCGCGCGAAAGGGAGCGGCCCTGATCTTTATCGGCGTGGTGCTGCTTCCGCTGCTCGGCATAATCCTTGAGGAGGCCGGCGCGTTGATGGCAGCCACCATTATCTTTGCGGGCGTGATGCGCCTGATCTATGCCCTCATCTTCCAGGAAGGCGCGGCACAGGACAGGAGGGCGGCTTCATTGCCCCACCTCGCGACTGATCGAGCTATGCTCGGAGTAACCGGTGCGCGTCCCGGCGCGATGCTGCCTCCGAAGTCAGTTGATGGCGGGGATTTCAGCTCGCCGCCGCGGCGAGTAAAGACCGCAGAGATACAGCAACCGCAGAGCGTTACGGAGAACACGACGAGACTGCTTGACGAATGAGATTCACGAGGGCGGGTGTTTCTCCGACCGCAGCTCATGCTTTGGAATAAACCTCGGAAGTTCCATGTCGTGAAGCGCAAGAGGCACTCATAAACAGGACAGAGCCGGGTTAGGTGCGCCGCGGTATTGCTTGCTAAGATAGATGGACGAGGCCGGCACAAGCTAAGAAGCCCGTTCGCTCTGTTTCTCTGAGAAGGACATTTCCGCATGTATTGCCCGCAATGTGGTCAACAGCAAGCATCAGGCGAAGTGCGTTTCTGTTCGCGCTGCGGTTTCCTGCTCGACGGCGTCGGCCTGCTGCTCGCCACCAAAGGCGTTATTCCGACCATCGAGGCTGAGAGCAGCGTGCGCGGGATGACGCCGCGTCGCAAGGGAGTGCGTCAGGGCGGCCTGATGATGATCCTCGGCATGATCATCACACCTCTTCTCATCATCCTCCATGAAGCGATCGGCCTGCCCGAGGCATTTGCTATACTTTCGGCCGTACTCTTTTTCTGGGGCGGCTTTTTACGCATCCTCTACGCGGCTATCTTCCAAGAAGGAGGCCTGCGCAAAGGTCAGCAGGGCGTCCAGTTGCCATACGTTCCCCCGACCATACCCAATCAAATAGGGGCGGCGCGGAGCGGCGCGGCCGGATTGCCGCCGGGGCAGGGCGGGATGCGCGCTCCGAGTTTCATGCCGCCGCGGGGTAACACCGCGGAAATAGTTTCACCACCGAGCGTTGCCGAGCACACGACACGCTTGCTTGATAAGCAGACCGATCCGGCAGACCACTAGGACGCGCGGCGCCCTCGCTCCGGTAATGGCCAGAGAGACCGGCGCGACTCATCTGTCCGCTGCCGGAGCGCTCCACTCCAAATCTTTCACCAGCTATGAATTCCGGCGACGCAGATAAGGTGAATACGCCTGCGCTCGCTGAACGCCTGCGCGCGCGCATCGCGCGCGAGGGGGCGATCACTTTTCGTGACTGGATGGAGACGGCGCTTTACGATCGCGAGGCGGGCTATTACCAGCGGCATGACCTTGCGCGGTGGGGCCGCGCGGGCGACTATCGCACGAGCGCGGAACGTAGCGTATTGTTTGCCGCCACGTTTGCGTCTTATTTCGCCGAATTGTACGAGCAACTCGGCGCGCCACACGCATGGACGATAATCGAGGCGGGAGCGGGAGCGGGTCACTTCGCGCGCGGCATACTGGAGACTCTCGCGCGCGATCATCCAGCGGTTTTCATCGCCACGCGCTATATCATCGATGAATTGAGCGCCGCAGCGGGCGCGCTGGCCCACGGGGAAAGGCTTGCTCCATACAGCGCGCAGATAGAATTTCGTAGCCTCGCCGAGATCGCAGAGCCGATCAACGTCGGGATTATCTTCTCGAATGAGCTGCTCGACGCTTTGCCGGTGCATCGCGTCCGCGTGCGCGGCGGTAAGCTGTTCGAGTTATACGTTGGTATCGATAATACGGGCGCCTTCACGTGGGTCGAGCGTGAGCCCTCACTGCCGCAGCTCGTCGCGCGTTTAGCCGGCGTGTCGCTTGCGGAAGGGCAGTTCGCCGAAGTGAATCTGGAAGCGGAGCGGTGGCTCGTAAGCGCCGCCGCTCGGCTTCGCCGGGGTTATATCATTACGGTCGATTATGGCGCCGAAGCGGATGATCTCTACGGCGCGCCCGAGCGGCGCGAGGGGACACTGCGCGGCTTTAGCAGGCACAAACTCGTGGCCGATGCGCTTGCCCGGCCGGGTGAATGTGACCTGACGACCACGATCAACTGGACGCAGATCAGAGAAGCCGGTGAGCGTGCGGGATTGCAAACCATTCTTTTCGAGCGGCAGGACTCATTCCTGCTGCGCGCCGGCTTGCTCGACCGGCTGGAACGCGCGCGCGCGCGAACGCAGAGCGAAGCGGAGAAGGTGAGATTAAGCCTCGACGCGCGCGAAATGATTTTGCCCGGCGGTATGGGCCAGAGTTTTCAGGTGCTTGTGCAGAAGAAAGCGCCGTCCGGGCCATGACTCGGGCTCCATCCGCCATCTTCAGGACAGTAGCTCTAAAATGGCAGTCGTCAGATGTTCGCAGGAGGAGGAGTGCGCGATGAATAGAGCGTTAAAGTTATCTCTGGTGCTTTTCTTGAGCATCTCGCTGCAACCGATCTCATCCGTTTGTTTTGCACAGACCACGCCCTTTTTGACAGATGACGAGATCCGCATGCTCTCGAATGAGATATCCGGCGACCGTGCCTTCGAGCATATCCGCTGGCTCACCCACTGGCATCGCGATTCGGGTATGGAAGGATACTTCAAGGCCGCCGACTATGTGATGCAGGCGGCGCGCGACGCCGGGCTTGAGAACGTGCGCTTCATCGAACAACCGCTCGAAGGGCCCAACTATACGGCGCGTTCGGCTGAACTGTGGATGGTCGAGCCGGTGGAAGTCAAATTAGCCGACATCGGCGAGCACGCCGTCTATCTCGCCGATGGTAGCCACGATGCCGACGTGAGCGCGGAACTGGTGTGGATCGGCGATGCCTCGGAAGAGAGCTTGAAAAATCTGGATGTCGCCGGAAAAATCGTTTTGACGAGCGCCGGGCCGCAGCGTGCGGTGCAGAACGCGGTGTGGGGGAAGGGCGCGGTCGGCGTCGTGACGTACGCGACCTCGGAAGGCAGAAGCCCGCTCGACTTCCCCGATCAGATCGGCTGGACGCGCATCGCCGTCACTCCGCCGGAAGGGAAAAAAGGCACCTTCGCTTTCGTGCTGCCGCCGCGCAAGGGCGAAATGCTGCGGAGCATCCTCGCGTCAAACAATATGCAGGATGTGTTTGCGACGGGGAAGCCGACGAAGGGCGGCCGGATAGTTTTGAAGGCGAAGGTGGACACGGAGATCGGCAAAGCGCCGGGGCGCACCGGCTTCGTCGAAGGATGGATTCGCGGCACGACCCATCACGATCAGCAGATCGTTCTCACCGCGCAC
>JANOGZ010000491.1:0-2440 GCA_031406255.1 Pyrinomonadaceae bacterium
CGCCTCTTTCGTTTCATACGCCCGCTCCGACGACATCGCGCGGCAGCTGCCCGAGCGAACGCAAACCGTCCCGCTTAACATCAAAGTCCCATTACCGCAGCCGATAACGGCGCGTAGCAATTAAAAGTGGTGGAGGACTTATGCGAAGAATTAGTTTGATCAGCCTTGTGTTGATCGGTGTGCTGGCGCAGCCATTCTGGGCGATCCGGGCACAGTATCATAGCGATCGGGCAGCAGCAGCGGCGACTGCCATTAACAGCGCCGCGGCCGTATCGCTATCGGCTTCCTCGCTCAACGCGGCGAAGCGGATCACGGCGGCGCGTTTGCGCAACGACCTTTATTTTATCTCCTCGGACGCGATGGCTGGCCGCGACACCCCTTCGCGCGGCCTGGATGAGACGGCGAAGTTTATCGCCGCGCGCCTCAAACGAGTCGGCGTAAAACCGGCTGGCGACGACGGCACTTACTTTCAGCGTATCGAACTGAGCGGCTCCAAGGTTGATAAGTCCCGTACCCGCGCCGAGATGGTGGTTCAGAACGCCAATTCGATGCGCCCGGCGCCCTATCGCTTCGGCGAAGATTTTCTCGTCGGGTCAGCGGCCGGCTCGGCCAGCGGGGCGCTTGTCTATGTCGGGCACGGGTGGGTCGTCAAGTCGAAAAACATTAACCCATACGACGGTATCGATGTCAGAGACAAGATCATGGTCGTCTCCGGCGGGCTCCCCAAAGGCGTGACGGCGCTGGATGTGGCCGGCAAAGCGGGCGAAAACTGGGAAGACCCTTCGACCTATGCGCAGAAGCATGGCGCCAAAGGAATGATTATGATTCCGCGCAGCCGCGATTTTGACCGCTGGTGGAGCGCCCGCCGCAGAGCACTGGAACGAAGCTCCATCGAGGTCGAGCAATTTCAAAAGCAGGAAACCGCCGGCGGCCTGCCGATCATCATGCCATCGAAGGCCATGCTCAACACCCTCTTCGCTGGCGAGAAACTGAGCGGTGAAGAAATTTTGCGGCGTACTGTCGCGGGCGAAGCCGGCGAGTCGTTCAGCCTCGCTCCCGACAAGAGAGTGAGCTTTACGGTCAATATCGAGACGCAAACGGCGATAACGCAGAATGTCGTCGGCGTGCTGGATGGCCGCGACCCGGTGCTCAAGAAGGAATATGTCGCGGTCGGCGCACACTACGATCATGTCGGCGTCGGGCGGCCCGTGAATGGCGACTCGATATATAACGGGGCGGATGATGACGGTTCCGGCTCGGTCGCGGTGCTGGCGATGGCAGAGGCTTTTGCGCGCGGCCCGCGTCCGAAACGCTCGATCCTTTTTGTCTGGCACGCAGCCGAGGAGAAGGGACTCTGGGGTTCGCAATACTTCACCGAGAATCCGACCGTCCCGCTCGACCGGATTATCACGCAACTCAATATCGACATGATCGGCAGAAGCAAGAAACCGGGCGACACCAATCCGGCCAACCGCGAACTGTCCGGGCCTCACGAGATCTACGTGATCGGCTCGAAGATCATGAGCACGGAACTCGGCCAGCTCAGCGAAAGAGTCAACAGGTCGTATCTCAATCTCGATTTTAATTACCTGTATGATAATCCGGCCGATCCGAATCGCTTCTTCTTCCGCAGCGACCATTTCAACTACGCGCGCAAAAATATTCCGATCATCTTCTACTTCGATGGCGTCCACGAGGATTATCACAAGCCTTCGGACACGGCCGACAAAATAGACTATCAGAAGATGGAGAAGGTCACGCGCACTATTTACATGACAGCGTCGGAACTGGCCAATGCGCCGCGCCGCCCTTATGTGGATAAGCAGTTATCCCCTGACCGAATCGAGCGGTAAGTACGTGAAAGCGGGAGGGGAGATCTAAACGCCTTAAATCAGACCGGCAATTCGAAAGAGAGATCACGATGAATAGACTTGCCATCAAGCTTTTAAGTTTTTCGCTCCTGCTTCTGCTGTCCGTGACATCATCCGCCGCGCAGGAGTCGCCGCATCACGGCGCCCGCTCCGGAACAGCTCACGGCGCGAGGAAGCACGGTGCCGAGCATGAAGCAAAGGGACACAGCTTCGGCGTCAAAGAATTTGATCTTTTTCATGATGTGCTGCATCCATTGCAGCACGAAGCACTACCGAACAACGATTTTCAAACGATACGTGCGCGGGCCAATGAGCTGATCGCGGCGGGCCGAGCAATTACCAGACTCTCGACGCCCAAACGGATGCACAAGCCTGCTCCCTACAGAAAAGAGATGAGAACCTTCCGCGCAGCCCTCACACGCTTCGGGAAAGATGCGTCAGCAGGAACCGATGAGCAATTGACGGAATCCTACACGGCCGTCCACGATTCATTCGAAAGACTGGCGGTCATGCTTCCACGGAAGGCAAAACACTGAAATTTTATGGCTGCGGATTGCTCCGATGGAAAG
>JANOGZ010000504.1:0-3392 GCA_031406255.1 Pyrinomonadaceae bacterium
AATTTCAAGGCACACGCTTTTCCGCCAGGTCATGGTATTTCGAGATTCACCCTATATGGGTGAAGGAGCAGAACAGCGCTCCGAGCGAACGGGACACGTGGGTTCATTTGTGCCATTATATCCTGCCTGACTACCGGCCAGAGCTTGCCTCGGAAATGGAAAAACATGCGGGTCCGCGGGGCTCAATAATATTCAGATGAGATGGTTTCTTCAGCAGGGGCCACAATGGGAAACGAGGACAGTTATTTGCATACGATCTTGATCGCCGAAGACAGCGATGACCTCCGAGTCATGTTAAAGCAGTTCCTTGAGGCGAACCAGTACAGGGTTCTCGAAGCCAGAGACGGCCGTGAGGCGATCGAGGCGGCGCTTCGTGAGCGCCCCAACCTGATCCTGATGGATTTAGGTCTGCCGCGGACGGACGGTTTGTCTGCCGTGGCTGAGATCAGAGAGCATATTCCAGTTGCCGAAATGCCAATCCTGATCATTTCCGCTTACGACCGGCTGGAGTATCGCACGGAGGCCGTCAGCGCCGGGTGTAGCGGTTATCTCACCAAGCCCGTCGACCCCGCCACGCTGCTGAAAACAATCAATCTTCTACTGCGCAAGGATGAGAATGGGCTTTCAACTTCTGCTTCGGAAGTCAGCCAAAACAGCGTCGGATACGGCAGAATCAATAGAGTTCCCGATGCCTGATAATCCCCGCCGCAAGGGCTAGACTGGCTCTATAAACATTTATTCCTCATTCTGGACTGACAACGAGGCCCGGAGTCGCCGACTCCTGAAACAACTGTCCCGACACCGGACAGCGCACCCGACAAAACCCGGGACCAAGCGGCTGCTGATTAAAGAAATCATATAAAATAAGCGGATGAGACAAGCATTTAGCGGGTTACAGACCGAGATCAAACCCATGCTGTCGCTGGCCGTGCCGGTGGTGATGGCCGAGTTGGGCTGGATGATGATGGGCATCGTTGACACGATCATGGTCGGCCGCCTCGGCGCGACAGCGATCGGCGCGGTCAGCATCGGCAGCATACTCTTCTTCTCGATCGCTATCTTCGGCATCGGCGCGCTGCTCGGGTTGGACACCATGGCATCGCGATCCTTCGGCGCGGGTAAACTTCAAGACTGCCATCGATGGCTTGTTCAGGGAGTCTGGCTGAGCCTTTTTCTCACTCTGCCGCTGACATTCATAATGATCCTGGGAATCTATTTACTGCCTTCCCTGGGAATCCATCCGGAAGTTCTGGAGCAGGCCGTCCCTTACCTGAAAGCCCTCACCTGGAGTCTGCTGCCGCTCCTTTTATATACCGCGTTCCGACGTTACCTGCAGGCGATAGGGTTGGTCAGGCCGGTGATGTTCGCTTTGATCAGTGCGAACCTGATCAACCTGGTCGCCAACTGGATTCTGATATACGGTCACTTCGGATTACCCGCGATGGGCGTCGCCGGCTCGGGGTGGGCCACCAGTCTGGCACGCCTGTACCTGGCATTATTTCTGTTGATCGTCATTTTCTATGCGGATCATCTTCATCAGACCGGTCTGCGGCGCACTCCGCTGGCGCTCGAAGCGAAGCGTCTTCGCCAACTCTTAGCGCTCGGCATCCCGGCGGCTTTGCAGATCACCCTGGAGATCGGCGTTTTCGCGGCGGCCACGGGGTTGGTGGGGAGACTGGACCCGGCTTCGCTGGCCGCACATCAGATCGCCATGGCCATGGCCAGCCTGACTTTTATGGTGCCGCTGGGGGTCTCTTCAGCGGCGGCCGTACGGGTGGGCCATGCGCTGGGGCGACGCGAGCCGGCGGCCGCCGTCCGTTCAGGATGGACCGCCCTGTTGCTGGGAGCGGGCTTCATGTTGTGCGCGGGCATGGCTTTTTTGCTGTTCCCGGAAGCGATCATGAGAATCTTCACCGATGATGCGCAGGTCATCACGACCGGTGTATCGCTGCTTTTCGTCGCGGCCTTTTTTCAGCTATTCGATGGTCTGCAGGTTGTGGCGACGGGCGTGATGCGGGGAACAGGCGATACGCGCACGCCGATGATATGCAACCTGGTTGGCCACTGGGTTTTCGGATTGCCGGTCGGCTACCTGCTATGCTTCATTGTCGGATGGGGGGTCTTCGGGCTCTGGATCGGTCTGTCGGTCGGGCTCATCGCGATCGGAATTGTGCTGCTCGGCTTCTGGTCTCATCAGGTAAACTCACTGATCAGATCACCAACTATGGTTTGAATGCGGGTGTATCCCGATGCACCCTCTCAAGCGCGTATATCCTGGCAAGCATCCGTAAGCGAGGGCGTCGAAAGTGTTTCGCGGGCGTCTCTCAACCGGAGCAGGAGGTGGGGGAGGTCGGGCGGCTTTCCCGCGCGTGTTGGAGTTGACCTCTGGCGCGCGCGAGCGACTTTCTGAAGCGCTCGCGACTGAACGGCTTGACGAGGTAATCAAGGGCATTCATTTCGAAGGCGCGCACCGCGAACCCGTCATAGGCGGTCACGATGATGACGAGCGGCGTTCGTTCAGCGCCGAGCGCCTTCAGGACACCGAAGCCGTCGAGTTCCGGCATCTGGACATCGAGAAATAGCAGATCGGGCGCGAGACGTTGAACGTCGAGAAGGGCCTGACGGCCGTCACCGCACTCGCCGACGACCTCAACATCCGACTCGTCGCTGAGGTACCTCATGATTTTCTTACGCGCCAGTGGCTCGTCATCGACAATCAGAGTCCGCATTCGCATCCATTATCTTCGCTTTCTCAGCTGATCAGCTTCGTCTTCCCGTTCTCCCGCGAGTTGTGCCGTAATAATCAGGAGATCACCTGTTAAAGCGAGTTTGCTTGAGAGGCTTCGCGCGCGGCAACTTAATTGTGACGGATCGTCGAAAAAGGAAGGTGGGCTGGTTCTCTCACGGGACGAGATGGTGGCGGCGTTCGGGAATCATCCGGCGCGGGCAAAAAGCCCGTGCGCTCGCCCCCACCGGCAAGAGCGCGTCTGTCCGATCAGGCAGCAGAACCTATTCGTGCTTAGACGCCGCCACCGCGGTATGCTTTAGATCGCACATGGGCGCTTCCCGAGTGTCTCACTGAACAATCAGCTTGCCGCGCATCATGTTCATGCCACAGGTGAACGCGAACTCCCCGGTCCTGTCGGGCGTGAACTCGACGGGCGTTGTTTTGAAGGCCGGGAGGTCGCGTGCGATACGAAAATCGCCGAAGATGACCCGTTCACTACAGGAGGCGGTCTCGTCACGGTAAAAGTTGAGGCGCACGGGCACGCCTTCTTTGACGACGATCACATCCGGCGAGTAGCCACCCTTGACAGTAATCTCGATCTCCTGCACGCCGCCCTCACTGAGCGCGGCGGCAACCCGTTCGCGCTCGCCGAAGAAATACCAGA
>JANOGZ010000515.1:0-16996 GCA_031406255.1 Pyrinomonadaceae bacterium
CCGAGTGACCGCTTGCAATCGCATATAGCCGTCCGCGGCCTCCTGCCCCGTGCAGCTCTCGCCGACCAGCTTCCAAGCCTCTGGTGAGAGGATGATCTGGCCCGCCTGCGCGCGATCGTTAGCCGCCCCGACTTGCGTCAGCGGCGCACCGGCAACTAAGCACTCCCACCGATCAAAGACACCGCCCAGGGTGACGATCGAGAGCTTGCCGGCGCCGATCGCCAGCTTCAGCGAGAGACGCACATCTTCGGCCACTTCATAGGCATCAAGACGCTGTTGGGTCACCAGGCAGCACTGCGCCACACGTGTCGTCAAGTCCGCGAGATCTTCATCAGGTGAAGTGACGGGCCACAGCGCGAGCACGGCATCGCCGGCGAACTTAACGACATCGCCTCCGTGCCCCGTGATCAGGTCTACCAACTGCCCGAAATACGTGTTCAGCAGCTGCGTCAGATCCTCCGCCCCCGACGGCCCCCGCGCCGCAAGTCGCCCCGTCAGCGCCGTGAAGCCGGAGATGTCGGCGAACAGCACCGCCGCCGAGAAGCGGTCAGCCGTCGGTTTGGTGAACTGCGATGGATCGGCCGACAGGCGGCGCGTGATCAGGACTGGCAGATAGCTGGCTAAGGTCTCGAGGTATCCGGACACGGCAGCTCTCTCTGGGGCAGTTGAAAAGCTCCTCATCTTATGGAATCGCGCGAGTCTGTTGCAAGCTCAAAGCGTCGTACGAATGTCACGGGTGGCAAGCCCTCCCACGTTTTTTCCGAGGGCAACCCTCTTTAATCCACAAAGCGAACGTGCATATGATTGTCGTGCCCCGGAGCTTTCCGGGACAAACCTTCGCTTATCAGTCGTTGATCGTTGAAAAGAACAGTGACGCCGGGAAATTTCTCTTTGATCAACTGCAGCAATTCTCTCGTCAAGGTGCGGGAATAATTGGCCGCCTGAACATTGGTTGCCTCCTCGATGCCATTATTGGTCAGCGGCCTGATATCAACATCGGTGCCCGACTGGTGACTTCTGTGCGGCGGGAAAGGTCCGCCACCGCGCCGGCTGATATCACCGATCGCGAGGCGGGGTCTGGCGTGCCTGACGGCCCATGCCTCGCCGAGTTCTTGAATCGCGCGGATGGTCGAAGCGCGCCCGTACTGATCGGCGCCGCCCGGCTCACGGCGATAAGTGACGTAGCCGCTTCCCACGGCCGGGAGGATCTTATCGACGCGCGCCGGGTCGCTCACGTCACCCGCCGCACTCTCCAGCGGCGCAGAGGTGAGCAGCGATTGATAGGTTTCGTCCGTTAATACGCCGCTCTGTTCGATGCCGTGTTGCAATTGAAACGCTTTGAGTGCTGCTTCCGTGCGCGGCCCTAAGTGGCCGGGGCCGCTGAGCGTCTCGGCGAGCGTCATGTATCCGAGCGCCACGAGGCGCGTCTGCAATCCGCGCACGACATCGCCGCGGCTTCCGCGTCCGATGCCATCGTTTAATTGACGTATCGCCAGCTGCGTCGCCGCATCGTAGGTTCCGTCGGGCGGCAGGTTATTGTCTCGTTGAAAGCGCTTGAGCGCTTCTTCTGTCATTGGCCCGAAGACGCCCGGACCGGACGCTTTTTGCGCCCGCCGCAGGTAACCGAGATCAACCAGTTCATCCTGCAGCTTCTCAACTTCAGGGCCCCTCACACCGCGCCGCATGATCTCGCCCTTCCGGGTCGCGGCCGCGCCGAGCCGGCGGCGCACTTTGTCAGCGGCTTCGCCGACCGTGATTAGCCCATCACGATTGATGTCCAGTCCCTGATTCTGCGCGTAGCGTTTCGTGCCCTTCCTGAATAAGACGTGATCACGACCTTTGCCGATGGCGGCCGGAAAGAGCACGGCCATGTAAACGTCTTCAATGGTCCGCAAACGCCCCGTGAACGGCGTGAAGTGTTTCGCCACCAAGTCGAGTTGTTCTTCGGCCGTCATCCGTGCCAGCGCCTCGACCGTGGTTCCCAGGCCACGCGCCGTCGCCGGCATAAATTGAATCAACCCGGTCGCCCCGCTTCCGGCCGCATTTTGCACCGACGGACTGAACGTGCCGCCGGTTTCAAAACTCATCACGGCCATTAGATAATTCGGATTGGCGCCGAGACGTTCGGCCATCTGCATCACCTTATCTTTGAACTCACGACTGACATTCTCGATACCGGGCACATCAACGAAAACGGACCGCGCATCGGTCAGGACGGGCGCCGCGCCGCTCTCCCGACAACTCGCCGGGGTCGTTTCGTTTTTCGCTTTCGCCGTCGCGCCGCCTCTCTTTACCGCGGTTTCCTTATTTCTGCTGGCCATGCGCCTGAACACCTCTCCACGAATTGTTATCTCATGTGCGAGAGATCAGATTTTGTCTTCAAACGTGCGCTGGAAAGTAATCACTTGCTGAGATAATCGGTCATGACCGGCTGCGTGACGCTATCGTAGCCTATATCCTTAGCCAATGCTGCAAAATTCCCGAGCGAGTTGACCGCGGAAGCGCGCGCTTTCGTGTCGCGCCGTTTGACCCGCCAAAACTTTACCGGCGAAATTCGAGAATCTCCTCCCTGACAAAGCAGCGAACAGAACAAATACTCGACCAGGAGAGCAACGTTCGTGCCGCTCCTCAGTGCCGAGCAGTGGAAGGCGCTTTTCCTCAAGACCCCCGTATGATCCGTGTCGTGCGGGTTGAAGGTGTGAACTGGCGACGACAGCACGTCGCGCAACGTGTTTACATCCGGCGACACTCTCGAAGGAACGTTTCGCGCCGGAATTCTGCGCGCGGGCCGACTTCCCAAGAGGGGTTATCGAGCGCGGCGATGGAGTTGAAAGCAATTCGAGAGAGCTGAAAGTGTACTGGTGGGCCGTGCCTGGAATGAGTCAGGGAGGGTGGAACTTCTGCCCTTCGGGTGGGCACTGTGCGCATCGGATTGGTTTGGTCTGACAACCCGATGCGCCAGTTTCAACGAACAATCGCGCTACCTCAGGGCGGCGCGGATACCGACCAGAACCAGATAACCGAGCGCAAACAAAACAGCCAGTTTTATGAGCGCGACAGCCGTGCCGATGATAAAGCCGACGCCATGTAAAACGATTCCCACGGCAGTCAGCACCAGCGGTATGCCAACGATCAAGACGAACATACCGAGCAGAATTATTCCGACAATTCGCAACATATTTTTCATATCTTCAATCCTCTCGCCTCGTAAACTTGCAGCGCGTTTATTGTGTCTTGGCAGACCGTAATAAACGCTCTGCGACGGCGCTTGAACCGGTATACGAAGAACTCTCGGCCGTCGTTCCATCCAAGATATTGGATCAGCATGGCCTCCGGCTCCGGGCCCGTATGCGAGCGGCTTTCCGGCGCCGAATTATGCTAAGCTCCACGGGAAGCCGTTCGCTGCAAATGTTTCTCGCCGCCCCCCCCCGGGGCTGCGGCTGAGACGTCGTCGCGAAGTATTTGCGAGATACTTTTTATCGCTCGAGCCGGGACAGGTTTAGGAAGTTCATGCCGCGCCGCACGACCAGGAGCCTATTCACCGAAATGGATGTCGAAGCCGTGCCGAACGCCACGGCTGACGCCTCAGCGCCGCTGGCCGAGCGGATGCGTCCGCGCACACTCGAAGAGTTTGTCGGGCAGCAGCATCTGATCGGTGAAGGTCGGATGCTTCGGCGCTTGATCGAAGGCGAGGGAGCGCTTCCTTCACTGATCCTGTGGGGCGCGCCGGGCACAGGCAAGACGACGCTGGCGCGTCTGATCGCGACGCGCCGCGACGCGCTGTTTATTCCCCTCTCGGCCGTCTTCTCCGGCGTCCGCGAAGTTCGCGCGGCGATCGCCGAAGCGCGCGACGCCCGGCGCGATAACCGAAGAACGATCCTCTTCATAGATGAGATACACCGCTTCAACAAAGCCCAGCAGGATGCGCTCCTGCCGGCGGTCGAAGACGGAACCGTGACGCTGATCGGCGCGACGACCGAGAATCCGTCTTTCGAAGTGACCGGCGCACTTCAGTCGCGGTGCCGCGTCATCGTGCTCGAACCCCTGCGTGGGGAAGATATCGAGACCATCCTCCGGCATGCGCTTTCGGAGAGGGAGCGCGGCCTCGCCCATCTCCATCCGGAGGTTTCCGATGACCTGATCGCGCGGCTCGCCAGTTCCGCCGGCGGTGACGCGCGCGTCGCGCTGGCGGCGCTTGAAGCGGCGGTGGAATCCGCCGCGCCGGATGAGCGGACGGGCGTGCGGCGCGTGACGAGCGAGATGATCGTCGAATCTCTGGGCCGCGCCCGCTATGCTTACGATAAAGGCGGCGAGGAGCATTATAATCTCGCCTCGGCTTTGATCAAATCGCTACGCAATTCCGATACGGATGCGGCGCTCTACTGGCTCGCGCGGCTCATTGAAGGCGGAGCCGATCCCTTATTCATCGCGCGGCGGCTCTGCATCCTCGCCTCTGAAGACATCGGCCTGGCCGATCCGCAAGCGATCGTGCAGGCCGCGGCAGCGGCGCAGATCACACATCTGATCGGCCTGCCAGAAGCTCTCTATCCGCTGTCGCAAGCCACCATTTACCTGGCGCGCGCGCCGAAATCGAACGCCGTCAAGCGCGCCTATCACGGCGCGGCGGAGGACGCGCGGGAAACGGCGCGCGCGCCCGTTCCGCTGCATCTCCGCAACGCCATTACGCCGCTGATGAAGCGCGTCGGTTACGGGGGCGGCTATCGTTATGTTCATGATGACCCGACAGCGCGCGAGGAGATGCCCTGCCTGCCCGATGCCCTCCGCGGCAGAGAATACTGGAAAGATGATGATGAAGAACATCGTCGCTGAAGCTTTGAATAAGCACCGGGAGATATGAATCTTATCGCTCCTTTGTGTGCCACTTATCATTCGGCATCATGAGAAATAGTTCGTCAGACAAAGAGCTCGCCTTTCTCCACGATCTCTATGTCTCGCCGGATTGGGGTGAGAGATTTGCGGAACTTGTTGACGAACATGTGAAATTACCGAAGAAGGGGCGCGCCCTGTACGTCGCCGCGGGCACGGGGGGGCATGCGCTGGCGCTCAAGGCGCGCGCCGGCGAAGATCTCACGCTGGTCTGTGTGGACGAAAGCGAGGAGCGCCTGGAACTGGCGCGCGCCAAGGCCGTGGCGATGAAACTGGAATCGCAGACGGAGTTCCGCCTGGCGCAACTCGAAGCCCTATCCTTCGAGGACGAACAGTTTGATCTGGTCGTCGGCGATGCGTCGCTGGTTGCGCCGGCACGCCTGCCGGAGATGCTCGCCGAGATGGTGCGGGTCGCCGTGCCGGGCGCGACCGTGGCCATCAACGTGGCGACGGCTTCGAGCTTCAGCGAGTTTTTTTCGATCTATTGGGAAGCGCTGTGCAATGCCGGGTTGGCCGAGCACGCGCTGGTGGTTGAAAATCTGATCAACGAACGGCCGACGGTTTCGCACGTCGAGGCGATGGCCGCGCGTGAAGCGCTTGACGGAATCCGATCCTGGACGCGCAATGAGGAGTTTGACTTCGCCTCGGGCGAAGCGTTTGTGAACGCGCCGCTCGTGAAGGATTTTCTGTTCGAGGCGTGGCTCGAATCACTGCCCGATGATACGGAAGCGCGTCAGCGCGCGATCGTTGAGATCACCCGCCTCATAGATGAGGAGCGGCAAGATGCTGAGTTCGCGCTCTCGATCAAAGCGACGCTCATCACCGGACGTAAAGCCGACTGAAACTATCGATTAGATCCCATCACCGGCCTGAAATCAGCTCAGCGTTAAAAGTAAGCCCCTATAACAGAGTAGCCAACCATCGCGAATCTCTCGCTATCGTGGTTTATTGGAGGTGAATTTGTCGGAGGCGAGTTCGTCGTCGCGGATTGTAGACGAGTCCGGGGCGCGGAGGCGGTCGCGCTTGTGCGCGTTTTCGAGTTCGGCGTCGTCTTCGTCTTCGCCTTCGCCGACGCCTTTCTTGAATTCGCGGATGCTTTTGCCCATGCCCTTGGCGAGTTGCGGAAGGCGGGTGCTGCCGAAAAGCAGAAGGAGAATAACCAGGATGATAATAAGCTCTTGCATACCCAGCCCACCTATTGCGAACATTTGAACACCCTCCGCCGCCAGATTCGCGCGGCCCCGTAACGTGACGGATACAGTTCCTTCTTAATCTGTAACATCCGACTCGTAGAAGAGATACTTGCGCCACGTTTCATCGGCGCGGCCGAGATAGCGCATGATCTGACGATTGACGTGGAGCGAGAAGCCGCGCGGATGGCGGATCAGGTGCATCCTGGCCTCGTCCGGCGTCCGGTTACCTTTGCGATGATTGCAGCGCTTGCAGCAGGCCACCAGATTATCCCAGGTTGACTCGCCGCCGCGCGAGCGCGGCAGAACGTGATCGAGCGTGAGCTCTGAAGGTGGCAATGATTTCGCGCAATACTGGCACGTCGAGTGATCACGCAGCAGTATATTCTTGCGCGAGAGCGAGCGGTTCTTGAAAGGGATGTGGATGTATTCAGTCAAACGGATCACGGATGGCGCATGGATCGACAGCTTCGCCGAATGCAGCATGTGGCCGTTGTGTTCCTCGACGCGCGCCACGCCTTTGAAAATCATGACTACCGCGCGCCGCTCAGTACACACGTTGATCGGTTCGTAGGATGCGTTGAGGACTAAAACCCGTCCAGTCATAACTTAAGCATTGATACTACGCGAGCGTAGCCTGAAGTGTCAAAAATTTTACTCTTCGCTTCGGCTCCTGCTTTTTGATGCGCCATATTTAAACGAAGGCAGCCCGCGCTCAGGATAAACCGGTCATCTTTCAGCCGCACTGCCGCCGCCGCAACCCGCCTTCGTCTGAGAACCCCTCCCCGAGAATTAACGCCTGCTCTTTCGTCTCTCAGCGCAGGTTTCTGAAGCGATCTGTCGCTTCAACCAGCGCGCTGATATTTCCCGGCTCGGTGGCCGAATGTCCCGCGTCCGGAATGATTCGCAAATCCGCCTCCGGCCACGCGCGATACAGATCCCAGGCGCTCATCATCGGACATACCACATCATACCTTCCCTGCACGATCACGGCCGGGATGTGGCGAATCTTCCCGACGTTCTCGATCAGATAATTATCGGTATCGAAGAACGCATTGTTCATAAAATAATGGCACTCGATGCGCGCCAGCGCGAGAGCCATGTGCTCTTCGCCGAAGTGCTCGATCAGATTCTGATCGGGAAAAAGCTTCGAGGTGCTTCCCTCCCAGATGCTCCATGCGCGCGCTGCTTCCAGCCGCTCCGCCTCATCGTCGCTCGTCAAGCGACGGTAGTAAGCGCCGAGGAAGTCGCCGCGCGCTCCTTCCGGAATCACCCCTACGTATTGCTCCCACACGTCCGGAAAGATCGCGCTCGCGCCCTCCTGATAGAACCAGTGGATCTCCTTCGGGCGGCACAGGAAAATCCCGCGCAGGACGAGCGCCCGCACCCTCTCGGGATGAGTCTGCGCGTAGGCGAGGGCGAGCGTGCTTCCCCAGGAGCCGCCAAAGACCACCCACTCTTCAATGCCCAGATGCTCGCGCAGCTTTTCGATATCACTGACTAAATGCCACGTTGTGTTCTCAACCAGGCTGGCGTGCGGCGTGCTGCGTCCCGCGCCGCGCTGATCAAATAAGACCGCACGATAAGCCTGCGGGTCAAAGAAGCGGCGGTAGTCGGGGACCGTGCCTCCGCCGGGGCCCCCGTGCAGAAACACGACCGGCAACCCTTCCGGATTGCCGCACTTTTCGTAGTAGATACTATGTACCGGCGAAACTGTCAGCATGCCCTGATCGTAGGGCTCGATCGGATCATATAGGGTTCTCATGAGCTACATCATACAATCAGCCGTCCGACCTCAGCAATCAGCGACCGCGAAAAGCTGGCGATCGGTAGCCACTGGCGCTTGACGCGCCGTGGCGCCGCGGTTTCATGCGCTTCCCCCGGTTACTTCGGCGGCGCGGGCGACCGTCAGCACGTAGACCTCCGGCGCGCCCGCCGCCTTCAGCGCCTCCGCGCAGGAGGCGACGGTCGCGCCCGTCGTGAACACGTCATCGATGAGTAAGATTCGTGCGCCCTCGATCAGGCGCGGGCGTTTTACCTGAAATGCTTCGCGGACGCTCTCACGCCGCGTGCGTGCATCCATCCCGGCCCGGTAGCGTTCGCTGTGGAGCGCGCGAATCAGGCTCTTGTGATCGAGCGGCAGGCCGGTCAGCGCCGCCAGAGAGCGCGCCAACACGAGCGCCTGATTGAATCCTCGCACACGCTCGCGCTCGGGATGAAGCGGTACGGGCACGATACGCGTCGCGGTGTCGAGCGGCGCGCGGCGCTGCGCTTCGAATAAGAGGCGCGCGAGCCGCGCGCCCACATGGGGCTCATGCTTCAAGGCCAGCACCGCCGCGCGCAAACCGCCCTGGTAGAGGCCGATGGCGCGCGCCGCGGTGAAAGAATCCATCTCACAGCGATGGCACCGCACGCGCGTTCTCCACTCAGCCGGTATGCCAGACGTTTCTCCTGCCGTCCCCGGCGCGCCACATTTCCAGCAGAGCAGATCATCTTCCGAGAAGAGACGGGTCTTTTCCCAGCACGGCGCGCAGACCGGGGCATCCGCGCGCCGCTCGACGCTTGCCCTCGCACCGCACGCCGCGCACGGTTGCGGATAAACGAGCGCCAGCGCCGCGTCATAGAGAAAATCCAGTTTATCGACCAGCCACAACATTGAACTCGCTCCGCTTCGACGTGAGGGCACGGGTGAGCCCTGGCGGGTAAAGACGAGCAGCCTCCCCGGTTTAATTTGCGGTTAGCCGGGAAGGCTGCGGACAAGCGTACACTTTTGACGCTTTTTCGTGCGTGCGTTCTACTCTTCGTCTACGTTTAACAAACCGCGTTCCTGCAGGTCCTGACAGCGCAGGCAGTAGCGCGCCCACGGTACGGCATCAAGTCTTTTCTCCAGCACCGGCTCGCCGCAGTTGATGCATTCGCCCTATCCACCTGAGTCCACGCGCTTCAGCGCCTCGTCGATTAATTCGAGCAACCGGCGGTCGTTGGCCGACATTGAGATCAAGAGCTCTTTTGTGTAAGCGTTGGCCGCCATGTCCGCCGGGTCCTGCGTCGCCTCCGCATCCCTCTCCCGACTGGAAATTTCCGCTTCCGTGACCTGCGTAAATAATCCCTCGCGCCGCTCCAGTAGTCTGTCGCGATATGTCTTTAGCTTTCGTTTATCCATCTTCTTGTGTGTTCTCCTCCAACCCTGCTTGTCCCTCAAGGGCATTCAACGCGATTTACGAAGGGGAGACGATACCGAAACGCTCTTTTGCTCCATGCGCCCTACTTCTGATATGGCAGTCCGCGCATGATCGTGTAGGCTCTGTAGAGTTGCTCGACAAGTACCACACGCGCCATCTCGTGCGTCAAGGTCAAACGCGAGAGCGACCAACAGATATCGGCGCGCCGTTTCACTTCAGTTGCGACGCCGTAGTGTCCGCCAACTAGAAACGCCGCCTCTTTCGTTCCCTCGATCTGCCAGCGTTCAATTTCCCCGGCCAGCTCCGGCGAGCTCCACTGCCGCCGACCTTCCGGATCGAGCAGCACCGTCACCGCGCCCGCCGTCAGCGCGTCACAGATGCGCTGGCCTTCTTCCCTCAGCGTCGCCCGCTTATCAGCGCTTGCGCTCTCGCGCAACTCGACCACTTCGCAACGCACAAAGCGCTCGAGCCGTTGAAGATAATCATCAACGAGCGCGCGCATGTGCTCGTTTCTCGTCTTGCCGATCCAGATCAGACGCACACGCATCGCTTAAGTGGCTGAAAGGAGCGAAAACGTTGCTTCAGCTCTCTGTTTCGCGTTCATCGCGTATCGTTTCTTCTTCGCTTCCTCGGATGCGCGCGATCTTCTCATAAAGATTCTTGCGGCTGATGCCGAGCACGCGCGCCGCTTCCGACTTATTACCGCGCGTCAGCCGCAGGGTCTCGCTGATATAGTCGGCTTCGAGTTCGGCGAGCGTCGGCGGCCGTACTCGTCTCGCCTGCAGCTTCACGGCCGCCCTGACAGCTTCCGGCAAATCCATCGCCTCGATCTTTGCGCCTTCGGAGACGATCACCGCGCGCTCGATGATATGCGCCAACTCGCGCACATTGCCCGGAAACTCGTAAGCGTCAATCACCGCGAGCGCAGCGGAGGCGAATTTCTCGGCGCTGCGGCCGTGCTTGACCGCAAAAGTCTTCAGGAAGTGCTGCGCCAGCGGGTCAATGTCGGCGCGGCGCTCGCGCAGCGGCGGTACATGTATCCGCACCACATTCAACCGATAGAAAAGGTCTTCGCGGAAAGCACGCCGCCTGACCGCTTCATCCAGATCCACATTCGTCAGCGCGATGAGCCGCGCATCCACGCGAACTGTCTGCCTGCCACCGAGACGCTCAAACTCGCGTCGCTCGATCACGCGCAGCAGCTTTGCCTGCGCGTCAACTGACAGGTGCGCGATTTCATCGAGCGCCAGCGTTCCCTTGTGCGCCGCTTCGAGCCTCCCCGGCTTGGCGGCGGTCGCGCCGGTAAATGCGCCGCGCTCGTAGCCGAAAAGTTCCGCTTCCAGCAGGCCGCTGGCGAGCGCCGCGCAATCGATCTTCACAAAATCACGACCCGACCGGCGCGAGCGGCTGTGGATAAAGCGTGCGAGCTCGTCCTTGCCGGTGCCGGATTCGCCCGTGACCAACACGTTCGCACCGGTCGGCGCCACACGCTCGGCAAGACGCACTGCCCCGCGCATCGCTTCAGACAGGGCGATGATCTCGATCACGGTTCACGTCTCAAAGAACCTGCGCCGCCGCTGCTACTGCCACTACCCGCCAACTCCGGCGGCAACTCGATCCTCGCCGCATCCCGCCACAATCTTTCCAGGTCGTAAAATTTACGCGCTTTGTCCTCAAAGATGTGGACGATGAAATCGCCGTAATCGAGCAGCACCCACTCGGCAGCGGTGTAGCCTTCGACGCGCGCGGCCCGCTCGCCCTGCTTTTTCAAACGATCGACGATTTCATCGGCGATCGCCTGCACCTGCCGCGTATTTGTGCCGCTCACGATCAGAAAGTAGTCGGTAAAGCTGGCCACTTTCTGAAGATCAAGCGCGACCATATCGAGCGCCTTTTTGTCGCCGGCCGCCTGAAGCGCGGCGAGGATACGCTCGTCGAGCGCGCCGCTATCAGCAGTACTGCTCGCTTCGGCCGCCGTTTCCGGTGTGTTCGCTGCCGCTCCCTCCCTAGCCTTTGCGCGTGGACGGGCCGGCTTCAGCATCGAAGAATTCTGTTTCATGCACGTCTCTATAGAGCCTGTACTTTCTAATATAATCCGCAACAGGTGGCGGAAGCTGTAGCGCGGTCTGTTCCGCGACTGGGTCCTGTTTCTGTAACTGTCGGCGAATATCCGTCGCCGCCATCTCCATCTTCACCGCATCGGTCAAGTAAATCTTCGGATCACCATTCTCATCCAGCACTCGCGCCACCTCTTCACCGGCCACGCCGCGCAGGTCGACGATGCGCTCGCGTATCGCCCGTGTCACATGCGAAGTGCTCAACTCGTAGCCCGGCCTCGTGACGACCAGGTGATTGCTCAGCGCGAGCACCTCCTCCCAACGATGCCACGTCGTGATTTCCATCCACGAGTCGCTGCCCATCACGAAAAAAAGTTGCGCCGTATCATTCCAGATTGCGCGCAGGCGTGAGAGCGTATCAATCGTAAAGGGCCGTTCCGGCGCATCAATCTCGATGGTTGACACGAGAAAGCGCGCTTCATGCTGCGTCGCCAGCGCGAGCATCGCATAGCGATGAAGCGCTGGTGTCACCGCCGTATGACGCTTGTGCGGCGCCGTGTGGGCGGGTATGAAAAGAACTTCATCGAGCGAAAACAGCTTCAAAAGTCGCTCGGCCACCGTGATATGCCCGAGATGAACCGGATCAAACGTTCCGCCGTAGAGGGCTATGCGCTTCAATCTTTCCATACTTACCAGCGATCGCTCTGAGATTGCTGATTTGAGAACGAAAATTTGAAATCCTCGTACCGCCAAATCCCGAGCAATCACAAATCCCGCACCGCAATCACACTGCGCGTTTCACGCTCGGCCGCATCGCCCGGCGGCGGCGCGTCGATTTCAACCAGCGCGTGCGCCACATCGTTGATGAGCTCGCGCACCCCGCGGTTGGTCACCGAGGAGATCGCGTAAAACCGTCTTCCGTCTCGGCCGGCGCGCGCGCGAAGGCGCTCCAACCGCTCCGGCTCATCGAGCGCGTCCGTTTTCGTCGCCACCACGATCTGCGGGCGCGCGGCCAGTTCCGCCGCGTAAGCGGCGAGCTCGCGATTGATCGCCTCGTAATCGCTGACCGGATCCCGGCCCGTGAGCGAAGACACGTCAACCAGATGCAGCAGCAGCTTGGTTCTCTCGACGTGTCGCAGGAAACGATCGCCGAGCCCGGCACCCGTATGCGCGCCCTCGATCAACCCGGGAATGTCCGCGACGACGAATGTCCGGAAGTCGCCCAAATCAACGACGCCGAGATGCGGTTCGAGCGTCGTAAACGGGTAGTCTGCGATCTTCGGCTTCGCCGCCGAGATGATCGAGATCAGGGTTGATTTCCCGGCGTTCGGAAAACCGATCAGCCCCACATCGGCGAGCAGTTTCAGTTCGAGTTGTAATTCGCGCTCCTCGCCCACGCTTCCCTCTTGATGGTAACGCGGTGCGCGGTTGGTCGAGGTGGCGAAGTGCGCATTGCCGAAACCGCCGCGACCGCCGCGCGCGGCGAGCCACCGCGCGTTATCTTCCGCCAGATCACAGAGCAACTCGCCGGTCTCCGCGTCGTACACCTGCGTGCCCACGGGCACGCGCACGATCACATCTTCACCCTCGCGTCCGGCGCGATTCGAGCCCTCGCCGTGCCGTCCGCGCTCAGCCTTATGCTCGGGGTTGTAACGCAGATGAAGCAGCGTATTGAGAGACGAATCGGCTTCGAGCCAGACATCGCCGCCGCGCCCGCCGTCGCCGCCCGAGGGGCCGCCGCGCGGAACGAACTTTTCGCGCCGAAAGGCCATCACGCCATTGCCACCGTGCCCCGCGCGAATGCGAATCTTGACGCGGTCAATGAACATTTTCGATTTGCGATCTTTGCTTCGCGATCAAACTCCACAATCCTTCCATCGCAACTTAACTAAAACGCCCGTCGCTTTCTCTCGAAGAGTGGAAGCACTCTCGACGCAAGCGGCGGGCGTCACTGCAAAAGCGCGTTGGCGCTGTGACTCAGGCGGCCGCCGGAGGGGAAGCCGCGCCCGATGTGTCGGGCGCCGCGGCGACCACCGCCGCCGCCTCGGCATAGACGCTGATGTATTTTCCCTGCCGCCCCTTATCCTCAAACTTCACGACGCCGTCAATCAGCGCAAACAGGGTATCGTCTTTACCTCGTCCGACGTTTTTGCCGGGCTTCCATTTCGTTCCCCGCTGGCGCGCGAGTATATTGCCGCCCAGGACGCGCTCGCCGCCAAACTTTTTCAATCCCAGTCGCTGTGCCGACGAGTCGCGGCCGTTGCGCGAAGAACCGACCCCTTTTTTATGTGCCATCTCTCAACTCCTGAAGCTGTGGACAGTGGTCAGTGGTCAGTGGCAGGCAGTGCTTTTTCTGACCACTGTCCACTGACCACCGGCCACTGCTTTTATCCAATCGAATCGATCTTCACCGTCGTGAAGTTTTGCCGATGCCCCTTGGTGCGCTTGTACTGCTTACGGCGCTTCTTTTTGAAGACTATTATTTTTTCGCCGCGGCCGTGATCCACGACGGTGGCCGCCACGCGAGCGCCCGCCACAAGCGGCGCACCGATCTTTACTCCGTCCGCGCCTCCCACGACCAGCGCTTCGAGCTCGACTGATTCGCCGGCCTGCTTGCCGATCGAGGGCACGCGTACCGTCGCACCTTCTTCGACGCGAAACTGTTTGCCGCCGCTTCTGATGATTGCGTAAGCCATCCGTCTGTGATCCTCCTATCGGCAAAGCATATTTGCTACAGAAAAGTCGTTTATTATAAAGGTGTTTTTGCGGTGCGTCAATCGAAGCGGGTTTGGGCCTCGGGGGCACGCGCAGAGCGCCCGCTTAGCGGCCTATTTTCCTCCGTTTCGGCGCAGCGCGAGTTGCTCCATAAATTTCGTTGAATAATCGCCCGCCTGAAAATAAGGATCATCCATAATTTCGAGGTGAAGCGGGATCGTCGTTTTGATTCCCTCGATGACCATCGCGCCGAGAGCGCGCCGCATGCGCGCGATGGCCAGTTCGCGCGTGCGCGCGTGGACGATCACTTTGGCGATCATCGAATCATAAAATGGAGGCACGAAATAGCCCGGGTAGATGGCCGTATCAACGCGCACACCGGGACCGCCAGGCAGATTACAGGCCGTGATTCTTCCGGGCGACGGCGTGAAAGTCTCCGGATTCTCGGCGTTGATGCGGCATTCGATCGCATGGCCGACGATGATCACGTCATCCTGACCGTATCCCAACTCCTCTCCCTCGGCGATACGGATCTGACTGCGCACGATATCGGCCAGCGTGACCATCTCGGTCACCGGATGCTCGACCTGTATGCGTGTGTTCATCTCCATGAAATAAAACTGCCCGTCCTCGTCCAACAGAAACTCGACGGTGCCCGCGTTCGAGTAGCCGACCCGCTTGCAGGCCTCGACCGCCGCGGTGCCCATCTTCTCACGCAGTTCGGCGGAGAGCATCGGCGATGGCGCTTCCTCCAGGAGTTTCTGGTGACGGCGCTGGATCGAACAATCGCGTTCGCCGAGATGGACGCAGTTTCCGTATTCGTCAGCCAGCACCTGAATTTCGATATGACGCGGGCGCTCAAGGAAGCGCTCGATGTAGACGTCGCCGTTTTTGAAAGCCGCCGCCGCTTCATTTGAAGCCGTCTGGAGAGCCGTCCCCAGCTCCGCCGCGGTGCGCACGATGCGCATCCCGCGGCCGCCGCCGCCGGCCGCAGCTTTGATGATCACCGGAAAGCCGATCGCGTGCGCCAGCTCAAGCGCTTCCTCTTCCGTCTTTAACGGCTCGGGGCTGCCGGGCAAAACGGGAAGTCCCGCTTCGCGCATCGCGCGGCGCGCTTCCACTTTGTCGCCCATCATTTTAATAACGGACGGGCGCGGCCCGATAAACTTGATATTGCAGGCCTCGCAGATCTCGGCGAAATAGGCGGATTCGGCGAGGAAGCCATAGCCCGGATGAATCGCGTCGACATTGGTGATCTCCGCCGCGCTGATCACAAACGGAATATTGAGGTAGCTCTGCGCCGATGGAGAGGGCCCGATGCAGACGGATTCATCAGCGAAGCGGACGTGCAGCGAATCGCGATCGGCCTCGCTGTGAACGGCAACCGTGCGAATACCCATCTCCTTGCATGTCCAGATAATCCGACAGGCAATCTCGCCCCGATTGGCGATCAAAATTTTGCGAAACTTGCCCACTATCTAAACTTGACGTCTAAAGTCTCTGCTCAGGGGATCGCAGGCGATCGCGACATTGGTCGCGCGACTGCGAACTCCGGGACTTCGGACAGCTCTCACTTTCTGATCCCGAAAAGCGGCTGGTTATATTCGACCGGCTGGGCGTTCTCGACATAAATCTTTTCGACCACGCCGCTCGTTTCAGCCAGAATCTCATTCATCAACTTCATGGCTTCAATAATGCACACGACCGTGTCCGGCTCGACGTTGATGCCGACGCGCACAAATGGTTCAACGGTCGGCGACGGCGCGCGGTAAAAGGTGCCGACGATGGGCGAGGTGATGATATGTAAATCTTCTCCTCTGTCTTTGTCTTCAGAAGCAGCACGAGCGCCGGTCTCTTGTCCTCCTGCCAGCGCGGTGAACGAGGGAGGAACAGTTGGCGCCGTCATCGTCGAAGCGTCCGGCGCGCCGGCCCCTCCTCCTGCGCCCGTAGCAGTGACCGGAGACGTTTGGGGAGCAGTTGCGGCGAGCGTAGAAGAAGTCGCGCCGGCGGGCGGTGCGGTGGTGTGTTGGAGCTCGGCCGTAACCGGCTGAGCGTTTTGCGCCGCCAGGTCCCGGCGCAGACGGATGCGCAAGTCTTCCCGCTCAAGCTCAAAGTCGGTGAGCCCGTGGCTGGTAAACAGTTCGATCAGCTCACGCAGCTCATCCATGTTGAGCGCGGGCTCGGGCCGCCGGGGCTGGTTTTGCTGAAAGCGCCGACGTCCGCCGCCACCACCACCGCTCTGACGCGTGGCGGCGCGGTCGCCGCGCTGTTGTGGCGGCGCGTTCTCACGTGTTTGTTCGTGGCCGGATGATTGCGACTTCTCCTGATCGCTCATGCTCCATTAGACTCCGAACAGGCGAGTCAAAAAAAACCTCGCATGCGTGTTAAGTTTTCCAACAACACAAAAGCCCCAACCCGCATCGCGCGCCGGCGGCTGATTGGGGCTCGCGGTTCGAGGACAGCGCGTGGGCACGCTGCTTTTATGCAGCACTACACCCCGCTCCAAACTACTCTTCCGCTATTACTTCTCTGTATCCTTCTCGGCGGCGGTGGATTCGGTTTTTTTCGCGCGCCGTCCTCCGCCGGATGCTTTATCAGAATCCCTCGGCTCTTTTAGTGACTCTTCGCCGCCACCGCGCGCGCGCGTGGTTTCTTCCTTCTCGTATGTCCTATCGGCCTTCCGGCCACCGCGGCGCCCTCCCTCGGCCGCGCCCGTCTCGCTCGCGCGCGTCCGCCCTTTCTTGCCGGAGGTGACGGATTTGGCGCGCTTCGTCGACGCTTCGGCGGCCTCTCGCTCGCGCGGATTGTCGACGAGTTCGATGATCGCCAACTCAGCATTGTCACCATCACGCCGACCCAGCTTAATGATTCGCGTATAACCACCCGGACGATCCTTAAAGCGATCTCCCAGCTCATCGAAAAGGCGCTTGAGAGCGGCGACGCCCGCCGTGCGCGGCGGTCGTAT
>JANOGZ010000257.1:0-8774 GCA_031406255.1 Pyrinomonadaceae bacterium
GACCGCCCGAGGCTCGTCTTACCGACGCCCGGCGGCCCGACCATACACAAAATCGTGCCCTTCGGCCGTTCTTTTAATTTACGTACGGCGAGCGCTTCGATGATGCGCTCTTTGACCTTCTCCAATCCGTAGTGATCCTCATTAAGGATGCGTTCGGCCTGCTGCAGTTCTAAATTATCTGTTGACGCCTTGGACCAGGGGAGATCGGTCATAATCTCCATCCAGTTGCGGAGCGTCGCTGTCTCGGCGGCATCCGGGTGCATGCGTTCGAGTTTTTTGAGCTGGCGCAGCGCCTCCTCCTCGGCATGCTTCGGCATGTGCGCGGCTTCGATCTTTTCACGAAACTGCGCGATCTCCTCGGCCAGTTCGTTCCCCTCGCCGAGTTCGGACTGAATCGCTTTCAACTGCTGTCGCAGATAAAACTCGCGCTGCGAGCGGTCAATATCGGCGCGCGCCTGCGTGTTTATCTCCTGCTGCACGGTCAGCACTTCGATCTCTTTATTGAGCAATTCGTTGACGCGGCGCAGGCGCGCCGTAGTATCCGCGATGTCGAGCACCGACTGCGCATCTTCGACCTTCAATTCGAGATTTGAGGCGGCCAGATCGGCGAGGCGGCCGGGCTCATCCAGATTGGCGACGATCGCCATCACCTCGGGCGAGATATTTTTGCCGAGATTGGCCGCCTTCTCCATCGAGGCGCGCACGTTGCGGATCAGCGCTTCGACCTCGAGCGAGCGTTCGGGAGCCGGCGGCTCATGCATTACGCTCACGCGTGCGCGCAGGTAATCACCCTCCTCGACCGCCTCGAGGCGCGCGCGCGCCAGTCCCTGCACAAGAATGCGGATGCGCCCGTCGGGAAGCTTCAACATGCGCATAATAACGGCCGGCGTGCCGACGCCGTAGAGGTCATCACCCGATGGTTCTTCTTTATCCAGGTCTTTCTGCGAAGCGAGAAGAATCATCCGGTTCTCGCCGAGCGCTTCGTCGACCGCGCGAATTGATTTTTCGCGCGAGACATAAAGCGGCACGATCATGAACGGATAAATAACGATGTCGCGCAGCGGCAACACGGGCAGCATCTCGGGGATCTGTAAGTGCTGCTCGCCCGTGCTCTCCGCCGTCGCTTCTAACCCTTCGGCGATATCTGTAATTGCAGGCATAGTCTTTTATGATCCGAAAATAGAGTCACAAACGTTCGGAATGTTCCGTTGAGAAGTTTGCTTCTCGAATTTATTACTTCACACCGCCCCTCGGACGGTCGTCGCCGCCGTTTACGGTTCATCGATTTCTTCGATCGGGACTCTGAATTCAGCGCCGCGGCGATCCTTAAGCTTCGGCAGCTGAATCGTGAGTACGCCGTTATGAAGTTTGGCGGACGCGTCGCGCACGCTGATCGCCCACCGCAACGGCACGCTGCGGCTAAAATGTCCGTAGCTGCGTTCAGAGCATAGATGCGCAATGCGGCCGCGCGGGGCGCCCTTTTTTTTCTTACCGCTGATGCGTAGCTGCGCGTTGGTCAAAGCGATTTCAATGTGCTCGATGCGTATACCGGGCAACTCTACGCGCACCGTCACGGTCTCACCTGATTCACACAGATCGACCGGCGGCAGCCACGCCCCGGGAACAGGCGACGCGACATCCTCGACGGCTTCCTGCAGCGCATCAAACAAGCGTCCGACGCGAACACGCAAACGCTCAAGTTCGATCCGCTCGATTCCTGCGGCATGTACGGCTTTGCTCATATCAATTCAGGAACTGATGCAAGGAACAAAAGTCATAGAACTCGACGGGCGGTTCCCATGGTGGCCCCCCACTTTTGTAAACTCACGGACGACGGGTTGCCGTGCTGCCACTGCTGCCGCCGGAACGAGCGCGCACCAGGCTTTTCAACTCGTGCATAAACTCGGAGACGTCCTCGAACTCAAGGTAAACGGAAGCAAAGCGCACATACGCAACTTTATCCAATTCTTTCAACCGACGCATGATCATCTCGCCGATCTTGCTGGTCGGGCGCTCGCGCTCGGGCGATTCCTGCACATACTTTTCGATCGAGTTGACGATCCCATCCAATTTGGATGAGGGCACGGGACGCTTCTCGCAGGCGCGAAGCAGTCCAGCCATCACTTTGTTGCGATCAAAAGGCTCGCGCCGCCCGTCCTTTTTGATCACCATATAAGGAATTTCGTCAATGCGCTCGTACGATGTAAAACGTCGTTCGCAGCGCAGACATTCGCGGCGACGACGTATCGCATCGCCTTCCCGCGACTCACGTGAATCCACCACTTTATCTTCAAGGTAACCGCAAAAAGGGCATTTCATGCATCCGCTCCAGCAAGGCGAAAATAGTAAGGCTTCTGTGGCCCGGCGAAAAGTCGGGATAAATGTTCTTTTGCTCGACAGATCCGCCGTCGCAAGCCACATGACCGAAAGATTCGGCTATGGCCTCTCCAGTTAAAACTTCGGTCTTCGTCTACACCCCATACGCGCGGCATCCACTCATTGTACTCTCTTCTCTAGAACCTCAGTCTCAGACATCACCATGCAACGAGCAGTCGCGCGGGGAGATTGTGGCTGATCATGACTTGCTTCCGGCGAAAGCAGCGGTCGAGTTCTTCGACGCTTTTTCGCTCGCGCCGTAGAGGTTGTTCCACTTACCTCTCTCCCTGAAATTATAACCGCGCTTTAAGCGCGCGCCTCGCGCGCTGGTTGCTCATACGCCTCCGACCCTTTTTTCTCCTGCGTTGAGATTGGCTTGTCTGCCAGAGCCTGTTTGTCCCCCGTTGCAGCGAGCTGTCGCAATCCCGCGAGGCTGACGTCGCTACGCAGAAAATAATAGAGCCCGAAGAAGACCGCCGGCCCGAACAGGACCAGGTGGAGAACGATAGTGGCCGCCGCCGCCTCCGCACGCGCCACCCCCAGAAAGATGAGTCCGGCGGCCGTTGCCGCATGAAAGGCCCCGGCCGCGCCGCCGGGTGTCGGCACCATTGATCCGACCAGTGCCCAGCCCATCACAAAGACCGTCTCGCTCAGCCCAAACTGCAAGCCGAAGGCGCGCAGCAGCAACCAGTTTGAGAACGTAATCGCCGCCCACAACAGAACCGTCCAACCGACCGTGATGAAGAGCGCGCGCGCATCAACCAGCACGCTGAGCGCGCGCGCCAACTGCCCTAACAGACCGTTGATAAGTTTCCCCGCCCGCCCGAGCGGTCCGGGCAAGAAGCGTGTAAACAGAACATCGCAGGCGCGAATAATTCTCTCGGCAAAGCGTCTGAACCAGACCAAGCCTGCGATCCCGACCGCCGCCGCCACTAACAGGATAATTCCCCCGCCGCGAACGCGCGCGTACGCCGCCGCGTCGCCGCCCGCCGGGCGAAACCACAGGAGATTTACGGCAAACAGGACGATAATGGCCACCATATCGTAGATCCGCTCGACCGCGATCGTCACAAACGCCGCGCCAGGACGCACACGCCGGTCGCGTAGGGGTAGAAACGCGGGACGGACAATTTCGCCGGCACGGCCGATCAGAAAAACAGCACCGAATCCGACCGTCGTGGCGGCAAATAATTCTCGCATATTAACAGAGGGTGCGAGCGGTGCCAGCAGCGCACGCCAACGATAGGCGCGCACCAGGTAACAGGCGCAAATAATCGTCGTCGCGCCGGCGATTAATCGCCAGTCTGAACGCGCCAGCGCGTCGTAGACCGCAGCCCAGTCTAGATTCCACCCGAACCACAGGAGAAGAAGGGCGGCGAGCAGGCATAACGCTATAAATCTTATATACTTAGGCAAGCGCGGTTGAGCCTCGGGTAATATTGGACAGCGATGCCCCGCCGATCGGAGCGCCTCGCGACAAAGATCTGCAAAAACACTCGCATTTAAGTCTTGTCAGATGTGCGTCCACAATATATGGTATGGCGAAGCAAGGCTACAATATTAGCTACGGAGGCGCAAGGTGCCTTAGGCCATATCAGCGGCATTCACCTACAAGCCTCGGGCTAAAACCTTACGTTCAGTACGCAGGGAACTTTAAATACGCGTCCGTCGTAATCCCGATTGACAATGGGGATTCCACCCGCGGTGCAAGTAAGACAGACTGCGGCGTGAAACGGAAAGGGCGCTGGGGTGGGAGCTGCGAAAGTTTTGACGGCCGTTGATGGAACGGAACTGGTCAGAAGATGTCGCGCGGGCGATGGCGCGGCGTGGGAGGAGATCGTCACCACATACTCCCGCCGCATATACAATCTCGCCTATCGCTTCACTTCACGCACAGACGCCGCCGAGGATTTAACGCAAGAGGTTTTCGTCCGCGTATATCGTTCACTGGATCAATACGACGCAAAGCAGGGTGATCTGCAGAATTGGCTAATGCGGCTGGCGCGCAATCTCATCATCGATGATTACAGGCGTCGCCAGCGTGCTCCCCAAAACACTCACGCGGAAGACCTCGAGGGCCATACTTATCACTTGCGCGCATCGGAGGCGTCGCCGCAGAAGGAGATGGAACGTCGTGAACTGGGTCAGCAGGTACAGGCCGGGATAGATAAATTACCCTCCGATCTACGCACCTGCGTTATCCTGCGCGACATTGAGGAGTTGAGCTATCAAGAGATCGTCGAGCTGTTGAAGATACCGGAGGGTACCGTGAAATCGCGTATTAACCGCGGACGCATCGAGCTGGCGAAAATACTGCGCCGCATGCGCGTCGTCGCGATGAGCAATGCCCAGGCGCCGGGGTTTTGAGCTTCGCTTGCGTCGTCATTAACACTCTCTCAGCGGAGAAGCTGGTGCATGATGCTTCAAGGAGTTTGAAAAGGTGAAACGAGAATAAATATGCTTTGCGCAGAATTTGAGGAGCGGTTGACGGATTATCTTGACGGCGAACTCGCCCCCGAGCACGGGCGCAGTTTCGCCGAACACGCGCTTCGTTGTCCCGTCTGCCATGATCTCCTGAATGAAGTCAAAAACACTCTCCTGACGTGCCGCACATCGGAACCCCCCGCCCCCTCGGCGACACTTGAGGCGCGCATACTGCACCGGACAGCGCCCGCGACGGCCATGTCATGCGATGAATTTGAAGCGTATTTAACAGATTATCTGGATGGATTTCTTCCTGCCCACCTCTATCACCGATGGGAACGTCATGCTGCTCTCTGCGCGAGTTGCACGGAATTGCCCGGCGAGGTCGTGCGCGCCATTGGCGCCTGCTATTCATATATAAATGAGGAGCAGATGGTTCCGGCCGGACTCCACGCGCGGATCTTGCAGGCCACGCTCGGCACAACTGACGCCGAGCGCGTCCGGGCACCGTTGCCGGCGCGCCTCGCCGCGTTGCTGCGTGGATGGCTTGACGTCATCGTGTCTCCGCAGCTCGCCACGGTGGCAACAATGGTCCTGATAGCTGTGCTGGTCGGCACCAGCACGATCTCTGATGATGGCTCGATCAGCGGAATGTATCGTGCGAGTCTGCGATTAGCCGCACAGACCTACGCGCGCGGGGCGAGCACGGCCCGCAGCGCCGCTCGTTCGGACGATTTAAAACGCGTGGCTGATGGATTAGAGAATCTGGTGGGAGATTCTCCACGCGAGGATGATGGCGGCGGCTCCGATGAGAAGAATCGCTAGCGGCGCGTTTGGATAGAAATCTGAAAGGGTACGACGGGCAAGTTAATGAATTGCGCTTATCATACAATGAACCGTGCGGTCGTGCGCTGCAGTCGCTGCGCGCGTTCGTTGTGTCCGGCGTGCGATCATCGCATACGAGGATTTCCATACTGCCAAGAATGCATTGTTGCGGGCGTCGAACTCCTCCAGCAGCAGGCGGCCCGCGCTGGGGCCGCGCCCCCGATAGTGCGTCGTAAAACGTCCCCTTCCGTCGCGTTGCTGCTATCGTTTCTTGTTCCCGGCCTCGGCGCAGCCTACAACGGGCAGACGTCGAAAGCGCTCGTCCATTTCACCATCTTCGCGAGCTTTTTTCAGATGGCGACGGTCACCGACGGGGTCGCGTTTTTTGTTCTCGGCGTGGTCGGCACATGGCTCTTTTCCGCCGTCGACGCCTGCCGCACCGCGCAATTGATTCATGCCGGTCTGGCCCCCGATGCGGAATCGGACGCCATCGCGCGCCGGCTGTACGGCAATCCGCTGGCGTGGGCCGTCCTGCTGATCGCGCTCGGGACGATCTTTTTGCTGCATACGCTCTTCGGTGTACGCCTGCCGGTGCGCGAATTTCTCCCCGTTGTCCTCGTGCTGCTCGGCGCATACATGCTCTTTGACTACTTCCGCTCCCGCCGCCAACGAGACACGTCTCCATTCGATAGCCGTCGTCCGCCGCCCTCGGTCGTCGGTAGCGCCGCGCTGCCGATGCCCGTCACGCGCTTTGGCGGGACGGGTGAACTGGCGACGCAGGTTTCGACACGCGAAGGAGAGTTTTGGCCGGTCGAGCCCCGACCCTAGTAGCGTCCGCAGCGCCGCACGTCTCGCCACACCGCACTTTTCTTTGTTATGATGTCACGGTCGGAAGCGGGATGAGCATGCGCATGAAATAATGGCTTCCGGCGTTCCGTGCAGCGAAGAGTTTACATTTGCCGTAGGAGATTTTATTTATGTCAGCTTTTCTTAAGACATTCGGCCGTTGGGGTGGTATCTTGACGATCATCCTGCTCGTCATCACCCTGCTTCGTCAGCTCATCGCGCTCGTGAGTTTTCTCCTCGTCGCCTTTAAGGTTGCGATCGTCGTCGCGTTCGTCGGAATGATGCTGCTCATCGCGCTGGCGATGCTGCGCGGACGCGGACGTCGTCGCCGTGACGCGGAAGAGCTTTAAGGGCGTAACAGCTTACTTTAAAATCTGCGAAGGCTCACGAACTGGCGCTTGTCTGGCCTCGGGCGTTGGTTCGATGAGCCTTCGATCTGTTGCAGGGCTTCGTTCTCTGACGGTTCCTCGTTGGTTGCAATCTCGCCTTTCGTGTGGTAGGGTGCAGCGCCTTAGCAGCGCTAAAACCGGATGACCAGCCTTCGAGACAACTCGAAGTAGCGGTCCTCAACTAATTCTCCAAGCACGTTCACGCAGTAACTTAAGAAATCTTAATTTGTTTGGTTCGCACTCGTCGCCGTCTTTCGGCAAGACAGTGCCTTCCACGCTTCGACCGCGACCGCTCTCTTGCCCCCTGTTGTCTCTCTAGCGCGGTTGGAGCGTTTAAGGAGCACACTCCCGATGATCAAAGACGAGCGTTTTTACGCTTTTATTATTGCTCGCACATCGCGTTCACGTTCCCGCATTCGCCGCATCTCAATCCACAAACGCTGGCTTCGAGTGTCAGCCGGCGTGGCGCTTAGCATTCTATGCGCGGCGCTCTACGGTCTTTACGGCATCTCACAGCAAGCCGCGCATCTCCGCATCGAGCGGGAATATAACCGCCTGCGCGCAGAAAATGAACGGCAGCGCCAGCAACTTCACAAATTGAAGAACCGCGTTGATGCCATCGAAGACGCCTCACGCCGTCTCGTCGAAATGAGCGGCGCTGACGCATCGCAAGCCGGAGATGAAACGACGATGCGCGGCGCGGGTGGGCCGCTGGTACAGATGGATGCAGCGAGCGTAGCAGCCATCGAGGCCCGCGCCGTGTACCTCGAACGACAGATGCAAGCGTATGAGGATGTCCTGCGGGAACGCGCGCGGATCCCCTCAATCTGGCCGGTAGATGGCGAATTGACGGACAGCTTTGGTATGAGGCGTGATCCATTCGGCGCAGATTCCGCTGAATTTCACGCGGGACAAGATATTGCCACGGCGTGGGGGGCGCCCGTCGTCGCCACCGGAAGCGGCCGTGTGACGTTCGCCGGCACACAGAACGGTTATGGGCAGGTCGTGATTCTTGATCATGGTGACGGCATCTCGACGCGCTACGGCCATCTCTCAAAAATTGAAGTCGGAGAAGGTCAGGAGATCGCGCGCGGCGAGACGCTCGGCCGCGTCGGCTCGACCGGACGTTCGACGGGGCCGCACCTTCATTATGAAGTGCGCATTAATGAGGGGGCAGTAAGCCCGCGGCGCTACCTGCCGCAACCCGACAGGCCATAATTTATCGTTTGAGCGGGTAAAAATCGGCGTATTTTCTGCTTGACAGCCCCGCCGGCTTTCGCTTAGTATGCGCCGTCGCTTCAGGGCAGGGTTTCCTTTAACCACGTCCCCACGTTAGATTTGCAGTCATTACAGCTTTGCAATCATAACCGCAATGAGTTTTTGTAGTTCCCTGTTAGTCCGTGTGTGATGAGAGCGCCGGGTGCGGTTTCATCAGAGGCGGGCTTTTTCGTTGGTCATGTGGTTTCACTGGGGCGCACGCCAAAGGCGCACCGGCTCATGAGCATTAACCTGGTCGGCGCAGGAGGATCGCGTGAGGGTTCCTTCCGCCCGTTTTACCGAATCGTTAGGAGGATTCGTCTGCTATGTCTAGAATTACCGGTAAGGTCAAGTGGTTCAACAATGCGAAGGGTTACGGTTTTATCGAACAGCCAGGCTCTTCCGACATCTTCGTTCACTACAGCGCTATTCAGGGCGATGGATTTAAGACACTCGAAGAAGGCCAGGAGGTCGAGTTCGAAGTGACGCAGGGCCCGAAAGGCCCGCAGGCCGAAAAAGTGATCAAGGTGTAGCTTCCGACAGCTTTCGCAGAAAGCCACTGACCGCTTCCGGACGCAAAAGCCGGTAAGCGCATTTGAAACTAAGGCACCCTCGAAAGCAAGTAACAAGAGCGATGGCGCGTTTACTGAAAAGTAA
>JANOGZ010000618.1:0-1444 GCA_031406255.1 Pyrinomonadaceae bacterium
CCAGACCGTCTTCCACGTGCACCTGCACGTGCTGGGCGGCCGGGCCATGACCTGGCCACCCGGCTAGACCTGTCGCCGCACACCGGTGCGTACATTCGGCGTGCTGGCAATGGGCAGATGCGTGCGCGAGTCGGCGCCGTACCATGGAGGCTCCAGCGACCAGTACGACGAAGGGCAGTCACGGCCCGAGTGCTCCGGGAAGGCTATGCTTTCCTGCGCACGCTCGATCACTTCCTGCGTTTGATCGTCGGTCGTTCAACGCGCCTGCCTGCCGCCCTCGATCATCCGGTGCGGCAAGACCTCGCGCGGTGCATGAACTACTCTTCGGCCAACGCGCTGACCCGTGCTCTCGTCGAGTACATGGCGGGCATTCGCGCTGGATATGAGCGCATCATGAAAGTGGCCGGCTGAGGAAGCGCGGGGCGGGGAAGAGACCGCCGCGGGCCGCCGCCGCCGCGCTTCCGGCTCAAGCATGACGTGGCTCGTTCGACGACACTTCATGCCAGCAGCGCGGGCACCAGCGGTTTTGTGCGATGCGCTCGGGCAGCGAGTGATCCGCCGCGGCGGGCAGACGGCGCACGACCTCCTGTTCTTCTTCACTCAAGTCGCGCCAGGCCCGCAATCCCTTCATCCCGCAGCGCGGGCAGTCATCATCTTCTTCGCGCCGGTCGCCTCGTGTGTCATCCATCATCATGCTGATCGCCTCACGGGGGAGCCGCGCTTCGAGGCGCGGGCCCCGGCCCTCACTTCAATTTGAGAATACGGGCACAGGCGAGGTAATATCGCGCTGCGCCTGATGTACTATACAAAAAATTAGAAAGCACGCCTGATTAATGATCCTACTCCGCCGCTCGCCGTGTCTCCTCGCCTTTCTCTTGATCGTCCTTAACTCTCTAAGTTTCGCGCAGACCGATAGTCCGCGCTTCGATTTTTACACACGCGGGCCATACCGTGAAAGCGTGCCGCGTCCGCAGAGCGTGTTGCGCTTTGAGGTGGGTGAGTTTCATACGAACTACGCGCTGATGGAGCGCGTGATTGAGAAGATCGCGCAGGCCGCGCCCGACCGCGTCCGCGTGACGGATATCGGCGAGACGAATGAACACCGCATGATGCACGTGCTGGCGATCAGCGCGCCGGAGAATTTAGCGCGGCTCGATCAAATCAAAGCCGGCATCGCACGGCTCAGCGACCCGCGCGGCCTCGCGGCGCCGGAAGCGCAGCGGATCATCGCCGAGACGCCGCTCGTCGTCTGGCTCAATTACACGATTCACGGCAACGAGTCGGCCTCTTTTGAGACGATGATGCAGGTCGTCTATCAGCTTGCGGCTTCGAATGAGCCGGCGACGCTCGATATCCTGCGCAACAGCGTGGCGCTCATTAACGTCTGCGCGAACCCGGACGGTCACGAGCGCTTTGTCACGTGGTACAACTCTTACGGCATCGG
>JANOGZ010000654.1:0-1229 GCA_031406255.1 Pyrinomonadaceae bacterium
CGACCAGCGAGTTGCTCGCGCTTTCAAACAGGTAAACGCCGTCGGCGAGTTTCGTCTCCTTGATCGCCAATGGTGTCGGCACCGGCAGTTCCTCAAATCCTTCGGGTTTCGCGAACGCGCTCTCCGGTGGGCGGGTGTTGAACTGCACGTCCACATACTTTACATCTTCGATCACCTCGCCCGCTCTTTTCGAGATGCGCGCAATCGGCACCTTCAGATCGCCGACCAGACGATATCCGGGGAAGATCGTCTCCTGCACGCTGTCACCGACAAGATTATCGCTGACCAGCTGTTCGTATTTTGTCAAAAGATTGGTCCGGGCATCGAAAAAGAGCGTCCACTGGATGCCGTTGCTGGAAGCAAAGGTGATGACGTTGTGATTTCTCCCGTCATACGACTCTTCGCCCAGCCATCTGAGCGTGGCCGGAGCATTTTCAAAAGCCGCCAGCAAAAGGAGATGGGGTACGCGGCGGATGATGCCGATACTATTAAAGTTACTCATGTTGATCGGCGTGATCGTTTTATCTCTTGGATTGACAAAAAAGCCCTGTCCGCTGTTGAAGACGCTCTTGCCCCCGAAGACGAAACCGCCGGGCAGCGGGTCGCGAGTCTCGACGATATATCTTCGATTACGAACATCTATGAACAAGTTCTCATCGCGAGTCATCGCGTCGTAAGGAGGCTCGACCCGCACGCTCTGGTTACGCGCATATGAAAGGCCGCTGACCTTAACAGCCACATCCTCGGCCTGGCGTACCGCTTGCAGTCCGCCGAGGG
Organism: Pyrinomonadaceae bacterium; assembly: GCA_031406255.1. Taxonomy (GTDB): domain Bacteria; phylum Acidobacteriota; class Blastocatellia; order Pyrinomonadales; family Pyrinomonadaceae; genus JANOGZ01. The sequence continues at coordinate 778 of JANOGZ010000654.1, forward strand.
CGGCGATGCCTGCTTCGAGCGCCTGGCGAGCCTTTGTATAGGATTTTTGGGAGATGGTTTGTGACCGGGTTGTATCAACCGAGCGTTTTTGGGCAAAGGCCAAAGCACCGAAGACGGCGATGATCAAAAATAAAGAAGACGGAATCTGAGATCTTCTGCTCACAGGGAAACCTCCTTCGCTTGTGTGCCAGAGTTTGTGACTCATCGACAGTAATAATGAGTCGCGACGTTTTGAAAGGTACTGTTTTCTATACGACGAGATCAATCTGCATTGTTGCATCAATGATCGTTTGCCTGGCACACGCCATGCGATGATTTATTCGTAGGATTATAACCTGAGTAGTAGCGTGATCGGATGCCGACTGCGCCGCTCACGAACCGACACCCTCCCGCCTTAACTATCCCCCCCTTTCTCAGCAGTTTAGGCAGACAGTTGGTGAAGCTCCGGGGCG
>JANOGZ010000721.1:0-1090 GCA_031406255.1 Pyrinomonadaceae bacterium
CGGCGAACCCTTCCGGAATTTCCAGGACATCCTGCCAGTTGGAGTGATCTTCGCGCATCCGCGCCGTGAGTTCATCGCGCAGGTCGCGCAGGCGGTCGCTCAACTCGTGCGGGTAATTATCGATGTCCGGAAAACGCGCGCACTGTTCCTCGACAAAGGTCTTCTGTTCTTTGATCGAAGGGATCGGCTGATATCGCCCGTTGTCCCAGAGCGGCGCCAGCAGGCGCTCGATCCGCGCCGCGCCGGGAATCTCGATCTCTTCGTCTTCAAGGCCAGTACGATCGCCGACATATCTCCCCGCGCCGTCGATGCCGCGGAACACCTGGAGGCGGCCCGGCAGTGTTGACTTCTCCGGCGTGTTGGAAGCCTTGAGCGTCGGACGATTATTGATCATGCTTTGTTTGAAAATCACGCCCGCGATTCTCGGCACCTCGCCCGAAAGCCTGGTGCCGATGCCGAACCCGGCCGCTTCCGGAAATTCCGCAACGATGCGGCGCACGCCCTCGGCATCCAGATCGCCCGTGAGGATCGGCATCAGCCCATCAAGCCCGTTGGCCTCGAAGAAGCGAAGGCACCACGCGCCGAGACGCGCCAGATCGCCCGAGTCGACGCGGAAGCCCTTGAACGCATGACGACGCGCGTCGGTCGAGGTGGCGGCCATCGCCGCGTGAACCGCACCCATGTGGACATCGATCGTGTCGAGCAGCAGCACCGTGCCCTGCGGGTTGGCGTCCAGCCAGCGCTCGAAGGCGACCTGCTCGAAATGCTTCGGTTGACCCGTGCGCGGTTCCGTCTCGGGCCTGTACAGGTATTCGATATAGGCCTGTTGCCAGTAGTGTGCGGCGGTGCCGACCGCGGGGATGTCGAGACGGTGCGCGGCCTCCATGTTCGAGGTGTCGTTGAAGCCGCCGATGAAAGCGTAGGCGGCGACCTCGACCGCGCGCTCGATATCGCCGTTGCGCCGCAGTGAAAAATCGGAGAGCCAGCGCCCGCCCGCCGCCAGACACAGCTGCATCGCGATCGAAGCGGTCGTCATCGGCAGGTCAAAGGCGTGCTCGAACCTGATCTCCTGCGCCTGCGTCAGCCCGAA
>JANOGZ010000746.1:0-6536 GCA_031406255.1 Pyrinomonadaceae bacterium
GACGATCTCGCCCCCGCGCACCTCAAACGAGACGTTCTCCAGGCGCGGCGCTTTATCCGCGTCCGTCACCGACAAATTCTTGACCTCCAGCACGGCCCCCTTAACTTGGGCTTCCGGTTTCTCGACTCTCAGCAGCACCTCACGCCCGACCATCATGCGCGCCAGTTCGGCGGCGTTCGTTTCGCTCGTCTTGACGCGCCCGACCACACGACCATCGCGCATCACCGTCACTTCATCGGAGATCGCCAGCACTTCCGAGAGTTTGTGGGTGATGATGACGACTGTTTTCCCCTGCTCGCGCATGCCCCGCAGGATCGCAAAAAACTCCTCGACCTCCTGCGGAGTCAAGACAGCCGTCGGCTCATCCAGAATCAACAGCCGCGCGTGGCGATACAGCGCCTTGAGTAGTTCGACGCGCTGCTGTTGTCCGACCGACAGATTTTCAATAACCGCATGTGGATCAACCGATAATTTGAATTCATCGGAGAGCGCGCGGATCTGGCTCGCAGCCTGCTGGAGATCGAGCGACACGGCCGCGCCCGGTTCGGCCCCGAGCACGATATTCTCGGCGACGCTCATCGTCTCGACCAGCATAAAGTGCTGGTGCACCATGCCGATGCCATAGGCGATCGCGTCGTGCGGTGTGTTTATCACACGCACCTGCCCGTCAATCGCGATCTCGCCGCTATCCGCGGTGTAGAAGCCATAAGCGATGCGCATCGCCGTTGACTTTCCCGCGCCGTTTTCACCGACGATGGCGTGAATCGTGCCGGGAGCGACCGTGATGTCGATATGATCGTTCGCCAGAACGTTGCCGAAACGTTTGGTTATCCCTCTGAGTTCGAGCATGTTTTCGGTTAAAAGCTGAAGATGTTAAAACTATCAACACATGATCCATCCACACGAACTCCGACTCGTCAACCAGAGTTGCCGATTCTTCCCCGCGCGCCCGGTGTCACCCTCCGGTCAACTAAACTTTCGTGCTCTGGATAGAGATAGGTTTTATTCAGGCGTGCGCCTGTCGAACTTTATCAACCTGAGAACTTTCTTAAAGCGGACGCTACTTGCTCATCGCGTCGGTAACTTGAATCTGACCGCTGATGATTTTTTGCTTCGCGGCTTCGACTTCCCGCAACACATCCTCAGGGATCAGAGATTTATTGAAATCATCGAGCGAGTAAGCCACCCCGTCGCTCTCGAGGCCGTAGACGTGGAAGCCGGGCTCGAATTTGCCTTCCATGACGTCCTGCACGATCCGATAAACGGCATTGTCGACTCGTTTGACCATGCTGGTGAGAACAAATCCGGGCTTGACGCCATTCTGATTCGAATCGACGCCGATCACGAAACGCTCGGCGCGGCCATCTTTCTTGCCGTACTGTTCGACCGCATCAAAAGCGCCGAGGCCGGAGTTACCCGCCGCCGTGAAAATCACGTCCGCCCCTTTGGAGATCTGCGCGAGAGCCAGTTCCTTTCCCCTACCCGGATTATTCCAGGCCCCGTCCGTCACGCCGACATAATTATCAATCACGCGGATATTGGGATTGACGGCCCGCGCGCCCTCCTCAAAGCCGGTCTCGAACCTGTGTATCAGAGGTATATCCATGCCGCCGACGAAACCAAGCACACCGGTCTGCGACGCCCTGGCGGCGATCATTCCGACCAGATAAGAGCCCTCATGCTCCTTGAAAACCATTGATGCCACATTGGGCAGCTGGCTTACGCCGTCGACGATCGCAAAATTAATATTCGGGTAGTCCCTGGCGACCAGTTCCATGATCGGCGCCTGCGCGAAACCGACGCCGATAACCAGATCGTAGCCGCGCTCGGCGAAAGCGCGCATCGCCGGCTCGATGGATGTCGGGTTGCCCGGCTCGACGTCCCGCAGGATGATCGGAAAATCCGCCGCCGCACGCTTGACGCCCTCCCATGCAGCCGCATTAAACGAGCGATCATCTTTACCGCCGATATCGAAGACGATGCCGACGTGCACTTTCGATTTATCATCAGCCGCGCGACTCTGCGTCCGGCAACCGGTCGCGCCGGTCAACACGGCGAGCGCACACAGGAAAACGACTACAAGCGGCGGATGATTTATCTTCATGCGGTGATTTCTTCCCTGATCAGTATAAATGGTGCGGGCGGTTCGTCGCCCACGTGATAAGCCGCCTGAAGGCGTGCGACGGCTTCCTCTTCCGCAGCCGATCGGTGGCGGACATAGAGCACTCCGAGCGCCTCGCCGGCCCTCAATTCATCGCCGATTCGCGCTTCTGCGGCGAATCCGATCGCACTATCAATCGTATCTTCGATAAAGGCGCGCCCGCCGCCGATCGAAGCGATGGCATGCCCCACTTCCGCCGTATCGATGCTCGTGACGAAACCCGGGCGCGGAGTTTTAATGATGATCGTCTGTATTCCCCGGTCTTGCAAACGCGCCGGATCATCGCAGACACGCGCGTCGCCGCCCTGCGCTTCGACGCACGCGCGGAATCTCTCGAGCGCTTCTCCTGAGTCAAGAACACGCCTGACTTTCTCGCGCGCCGCATCGAGCGTCGGCGTAACTCGCGATGCGGCCACCATCCGCGCCGCCAGTTCAAGCGAGAGATCAAGCACCGGGCGGGTGTGTTCGTCCGTATCGCCGCGCAGTATATCAAGACACTCTCTTACTTCAAGCGCATGGCCGACGGCGCGCCCGAGCGGCTGTCCCATGTCGGTAATCAGCGCTTCGGTGCGGACGCCGCACGCGTTGCCGGTGGCGACGAGAGAGAGCGCCAGCTTTCGCGCATCCGCCTCGTCGCTCATAAAGGCTCCGCTTCCGGTCTTCACGTCGAGCACCAGCGCGCCGAGGCCGGCGGCGAGCTTTTTAGACATGATCGAAGCCACGATCAACGGAATCGCTTCGATGGTCGCCGTCGCGTCGCGCAACGCGTAGAACTTTTTGTCGGCGGGGGCAATCTCCGCCGTCTGACCCATCATCGCGAAACCGACGCGCGCCAGCACGTCGCGAAATTCAGCGAGCGAGAGATTGACGCGGAAGCCCGGTATCGCTTCGAGTTTGTCGAGCGTGCCGCCGGTATGGCCGAGGCCCCGCCCGGAGATCATCGGCACGCACACGCCGGCGGCGGCGGCGAGCGGCGCGAGAATGAGCGAGGTTTTATCGCCGACCCCGCCCGTCGAATGCTTATCCGCTTTCGGGCGCGGGATGTCTGAGAAATCAAGCACCTCGCCCGAGTGCAGCATCTCCTCGGTCAAAGCCTGCTGCTCGGCCTCGCTCATGCCGCGCCAGAAGATGGCCATCAGGAGCGCCGCGGCCTGGTAATCAGCGACTTCGCCGCGCACCACGCCGCGTACAAGGAAAGCTATCTGGTCGCGCGATAATTCGCCGCCATCGCGCTTGCGGCGGATAACGTCCTGCGGCCTCATCCGCTTTCTCTCACCCGTTCAAGGAGCACGATGGCCTGCGCCGTCACCGCGCGGCAATCGCCCACCGCATCGAGTCCTTCGCCCGTCTTGGCCTTGACGCTCACGCAGCCGACCTCCACGCCCAGAACTTCCGCCAGTTTCCCGCGCATCTCCTGCACATAGGGACGCAGGCGGGGTTTTTCGAGCATCACCGTCGCATCGACATTAACGACATGAAAGCCATCCTGACTGGCGAGCCACATCACGCGCGCCAGTAATTGCAAGCTATCGGCGTCTTTCCAGCGCGGATCCCGATCCGGGAAATGCACGCCCAGATCGCCCTCGCACAGCGCGCCGAGGATGGCGTCGGTGATCGCATGCGTCAGCGCGTCGGCATCCGAATGGCCTTCCGCGCCGCGCTCCGCCTCGATGCGGACGCCGCCCAGTACCAGCGAACGCCCTTCCGCCAGGCGATGCGTATCATGACCGATACCGATACGAAACATAGGAAAGCAGGTAATAATCGACAGACGTCGGGGGATGAATATCCAACATTCGTTTTTCAGCAATCCTCTGCGTTAGCTGACTAACCCTTCGGATTACTTCTTCTGGTCAAACTCGCGCAGTAAGATTTCCGCCAGCGCGATATCTTCCGGACGGGTTATCTTGATGTTGCGGGCGTTGCCGTCGACCACTGTCACGGGCGCGCCGAGCTGCTCGACCAGCGCGCTATCATCCGTTGCGTCCCTTTCTTCAGCCAACCCACGCTCATAGGCACGTCGTAAAAGTTCGTAACGGAAGCATTGCGGCGTCTGCGCATGCCACAACGCGGCGCGCACGAGCGTGCGTTTGACGCAGCCATCCTTCACTTCTTTGATCGTATCGGTCGCCGGAGCCGCGAGAATCGCCGCGCCGCTCGCCTGCGCCGCACGCACCGTCTGATCGATCTCTTCGGGCGTAACAAAGGGGCGCACACCGTCATGGACCGCGATGATCTCAGCGGTTGCCGCGCGAATCGTCTGCAACGCCCGCCAGATCGTCTCCGTCCGGGTCTCTCCGCCCGGCACCACCCGCGTTAGTTTCCTCAATCCGTACGGGGCGGCCAGGGCGAGGAACCCGCCCACCTCATCGGAAGGGAGGGCGATAACCGTTTCTCCGATGGTGGCACACTGTTCGAAACGTTTGAGCGTATGGATGATGATGGGGATGCCGGCCAGCTCTCGAAACTGTTTGATCCGCTCGCCGCCCATCCGCGTGCCCCGCCCGGCGGCGGCAATGATCGCGACATTCATTCAAATCAATCGAAGGTCTTCAGCTCGCACTGAACTTCATAATCATCTGACTGATGACTTTGAATTTATCATCAGTGTGCGGCCGATTCATCCGGATCGACGGCACGCGTATGCGCCGCCGGGGCGCGCGCATCGCGCTGGAGCGGTCGGCGGACGTTGCTGCTGCCATTGGCAGCGCGCGTTTCGCTGCTGCCATTCTCAGTGCCCTCTTCCCACAGGCGGCCGAAGATCATTTTTCCGGCGGTCGTCTGGAGCACGCTGGTGACGGCGATGTCGGCGTTTTTGCCGATCATCCGGCGCGCATTATCAACGACGACCATTGTGCCGTCATCAAGGTAAGCGACGCCTTGATTATATTCTTTGCCCTCTTTGAGGATAAAGACCCGCATCGCTTCGCCCGGCAGCACCACCGGTTTTAGAGCATTGGCCAGTTCGTTGATATTAAGAACCGCGACGCCGTGCAACTGGGCGACCTTATTCAGGTTGAAATCGTTGGTCACGATCACGGCTTCGAGTTGCTTGCCGAGTTCGAGCAGCTTGAGGTCAACTTCACGGATCGCCGGGAAATCCGTGTCGACCACCTGTATATCAAGCGCGCCGTTGCCCTGTAGGCGATTAAGCATGTCGAGGCCGCGCCGCCCGCGCTGGCGTTTCGATGAATCGGGTGAATCCGCCACCTGCTGTAACTCGCGCAGGACGAATTGTGGGATGACGATCGTACCGCTCAGGAACCCGGTCTCCGCGATGTCGGCGATGCGTCCGTCGATGATCACGGAGGTGTCGAGAACCTTGTAGTCGCGTCGTGTCGCCTTGTCTCTGAATATTCCGCCAAGAGCAGTCAGGTCGAGATAATCGCCCTTCGCCGCGCCGACCATCAAACCGACATAGGCCATCAGAAATGCCAGCGCCAGCGTGAGAAACGCTTTCGTCTCGGGGGCGACGGCCGGGGATTCCTGATGACTGATGAGTATCCCGATCAGGAAGGCGCCGATGATGCCCATGATCGAGCCGATGGCCGCGCCGATGAGGGTCTTCAGGGAAGCGCGTTGAATACGTATCTCGAAGAGAATAATTGTGATAGCGATAACGGCGGCGACCATCGCGGAGATCAGACCATGCCCCGGCACGGGATGCAGGACATATCCGGCCGCCACGAGAATCGCGGTAAAGGCCAGTCGGATGATGATGATATCCGTGCGCATGGCGGAAGCGATATTAACACGCTCTTCACCTGCGCGCCACGGATAAGTCACTGAAAATCTATGGGATGGGCTGCTTTGAAGGTAATTCCGGAGACGGACCTGAATCATTTTCACCGATCCGGCGGGCGCGATCCTGACGCGGCGCCGAATCACCGCGCGCTCAGACTATTGCGCCAACCACGAGCGTCTGACCGGTAATCGACCCGGCGTCAGCTGAAAGCAGGTAGACGCACGCGCGTGCCACTTCATCCGGTGCCGGAGCAGAAGGTGTCCCCGAAGAGCGCGCCGCTTCAGCGCCGAACCGATTTTCCGCTTCTTCCCGCTCACCCTGCCCTTCGGATTCATCAGCTTCCGCGCGACCGCCGACCGCCACACAATTCACGCGCACGCGCGGGGCCAGCTCGCGCGCCAGCGCTTTCGTTAGACCGATCACGCCGGCGTGCGCCGCCACGCTCGGGACACCGCCGGGGCATCCGGTCAGCCCCGCCTCGGAAACGATATTAACGATGGCCGGACTGGGTCGCCGGCGCATCAGGCGCGCGGCCTGCTGCGCACACAGAAATGTTCCCTTGAGCGTGAGGTTGACGACTTCATTCCACGCGTCTTCGGTCACTTCGTCGAAGGGCGTATCAGCGCGCAT
>JANOGZ010000798.1:0-6358 GCA_031406255.1 Pyrinomonadaceae bacterium
CGCGCCGGTGTAGTAAGAGAGGCCGCGCGCGAGGCTCGGATCGATCCTGATCTTTGTCGCCGCGCCGGTCGCCGCCGCGAAGCGGGTGATCCGGCGCAGTTCGTCGATACCCTGCGCCCCCGCTTCATGACCGCCGACGAATTCCACCAGTCGCCCGAGCATCGCCGCGTTCAGCGCTTCCGCTTCGGTCCCCGCACCGTGAAGATCCACAAGCTGCGCCGCCCTCTCCAGTGAAGACAGTTCCTCAAAGAAAGTCAGCAGCCTGTCGCCCGCCTCTTCAGGAATACCCCGCTCCGTGAGTTCTTTCGCCACACCGGAGCGTCCGATCTTATCCAATTTATCGAGCGCGACGAGCGCGTCCGCCTGCTGCTGCGGCGCGATGCCGGCCGCCGCAAGCACGCCGGCGAGCACCCCCCGATGATTGAGGCGAATAATGAAGTCTGCAAACCCCAACTCGGTCAGGGCGTCGCCCGCCGCCGCACATAATTCCGCTTCGATGATCATCGAACGCGAACCGAGCGCGTCCACATCACACTGGTAAAACTCACGAAACCGCCCGCGCGCCGGCCGGTCGGCCCGCCACACGGGTTGAATCTGATACCTTTTGAAAAATTTCGGCAGTCGCTCGCCGTACTCGGCGACGACGCGCGCGAGCGGCACAGTCAGGTCATAGCGCAACGCCAGATCAGCCTCGCCCGTGCCCTCATGCGCGCCCCGCTTCAGGATTTTGAAGATCAACTGGTTGCCTTCTTCACCATACTTGCCCGTCAGCGTTTCGATATTTTCGACCGCCGGAGTCTCCAGCGGCTCGAAGCCGTAACGCTCGTACACTCCTTTGATGATATTGATGACATACTCGCGCCGCCGCACCTCGGACGGTAAAAAATCGCGCATGCCGCGCGCCGGTCGTGTCTTTTCAGTTCCCACTTTGGCTCTTCACCCTGTCACCCAACGGTTACTGGCGCGTTGATGGTCTTCCATACTCTGCCAGGTAAACGCGGGTGTACTCAATATAGTTTTTCCAGAACACATCAAGGCCAGCCGCCTCTTCAGCCGTCAACGGGCGCTTCACTTTCGCGGGCGCGCCGATTACCAGCGAGCGCGGCGGCACGACCGTTCCCGGGGAGACGAGCGCGCCCGCCGCGACGAGCGATTTCTCTCCGATATGAACATCGTCCATCACGATCGAGCCCATGCCGATCAAACACCCGCGCTCGATATGGCAACCATGCAGCGTCACATTATGGCCCACCGTCACCTCATCTTCGAGGATGGTGGCGTGCGTGCCGTTGGTCACGTGGATGACCGTGCCGTCTTGAATGTTCGCGCGGTCGCCGATGCGAATGTAGAAGACATCCCCGCGCACGACCGCGTTGAACCAGACGGATGATTCTTCGCCGACATGGACATCGCCGATTACTTGCGCGCTGTCTTCGATAAACGCCGTCGGATGGATTTGCGGGTGCTTGCCCTGAAAAGGTCTGATCATGCGGCGACCGTCAACAACTCACAAACGGGAATAGGTGAGTCCTGTTTGATTCTGATATTTGCCCCCACGATCTTCATAGGAGATATCACAGTCTTCATCCGACTCAAGGAAAATCACCTGCCCGATGCCTTCATTGACGTAAACGCGCAAGGGAAGGTCGGCCAGGTTGGCGAGTTCAACGACGAGACGGCCCGTCCACCCGGCCTCGAGCGGCGTGGTATTGACGAGCAGGCCGGCGCGCGCGTACGTCGATTTGCCCAAAGCGATTCCCGTCACGGTGCGCGGCATGCGGAAAGTTTCGACCGTCACGCCGAGGCCGTAGGAGTGTGGCGGTAGAAGATAATACTTGGAGCCATCTTCGGCCGTCCGCAGGGGCGGTTCGACCAGCGATTCTTCATCGAAGTGTTTGGGATCGATCTCGCGGCCGTGAATCGGAGAGAAGACGCGGAAGCCGTCGTCGGCGAGGCGCATGTCATAGCCGTAACTGGACGCTCCCGCCGAGATGATCCGACGTCCATCTATCTCGCGCACGAGTTTCGCGTCGAAGGGTTTGATAAGCTGCGATTCTTCGACCATCCGACGAATCCAGCGGTCTGATTTGACGGTCATACTAATAATAGCCGATCGAGAAAGGAATATTAGCGAACGCGCGCTCCGGCCGAAGAGCACGAAGCGGCCACGCCAGCATAATGAAGCAACTTGCAAATGCCAAGTCGGGAGAGCTCGCACGGATCGCCGGGCCTTCCGGCCTAAAGCACTAAATTACTGTATTTGCTTGATGCGAAGGGTACCTTCTCCGACCGTGAAGGAGAGCGTCGCGCCGCCCGTTCCGGCGCGCATCTGCAGACGATGCTCGGTCGCCTGCATGCGGTCGCGCGGCGCGAGACCGGGGTGAGTATTCTCGACGCGTCCCGCGCGGAGCACTTCGGCGTTAATGTCGGCGGCGAAGGTGGCCGGAAGTTCTACGGTAAGGTCGCCGGTGATGAGGCGTATATCGGCGCCACGCCCGCGCCAATTTCGCACCGGGATACGAACCGTTACTGAGCCGCGCTCGATTGTGGCCAGGAAATCGCCGCCCGTAAGCAGTAGATTACCTGTCGTCTCCCCGGCGTTGACGCGGATCGCTCCTTCAACACCGCTGAGGTTCAATGGCCCTCGTCCAGTATAGATTTCAAGATCTGTCGCGGCGGGAACACGTATGCGGTAACCGATCTTCCAGGGCAGGGCGAGAAGCTTTTTAGGGAAATTCTTCGCCACGCTCCGCATGAATTTTCGGTCGTGGGTTCCGGTCGTGATAATACTAATATGGCTGAGGTCCTCATCGAGTTGGAAGTTATTAACAGCAGCCAGCTGCGCCAGTTCCTCCTCGGTGTTGGCTTTTAATTCGATATCGGCGGCGATGTCAATTTCACTACGCGGCCACGCTTCGATCGTGATTGAGCCTTCCGGCGCACCATAGATAGTGAGGGTATTTCCGTAACCGAAACGGCGCACCTCATGCCGGGTCGTCGTTCTGGTCAGCGCCGGCGGATTAGCAACGGAAGTCGTGGATGACAGTCCGACCGGCCCTTTATTCTTTTGCTGCTGCGCGCATACGCTCGAAGCCAGGATGAAGAGCACCGATAGCACTGAACCGCCAAGCAGAAACGCGCGCACGGGGCGCGCGTCGTAGCAAGAGGTACCTGGTCTTATCAATTTATTCACGTTTGAATGCGCCAACAGAAGCCATCTCAAAAGACCTCTCAACAGGATTGCCCGCGACGGGTCCCAACCGGCAAACCGCCCCGCCGGTTGGGAACTAAAAAGCGATCGAGCCCCGATGGCTAATGGTCGTCAGCGACGCGCCGCCAGCGCCAACTTGGCCGACCACTCGGCGGCTTGGCTTTCCGCCGAGATAATCAAACACGCCGCTATTCGCAAACGCGCCGAGGTCTATGTTGCGCGTCATCGGCGCGGTCGCCGACAGACGAAATCCCGAACCCGCCGTAATCCGGATGTTGATATTACCCTGCATTGACGTCAGCTCATAAACGCCGCCCTGTAAAAGATCGGCGTCGAACAGAATATCGCCCATGATATTTGAGGCCATCACGGTGGCGGCGCGCAACCCTGTCAACTCGATATCGCCCTCGCTGATAACTTTCGCGCGCACCAGTGCTCCCCGCACGCCGCGCACGATGATTTGCCCGCGCTTTGTCACAAGGTCCACGGTCGCGTTGACCGGAACATGGATGCGGAAATTGACGTCGCCGACGTCGCGCCCGCGGTTATCGCGCTCGACATCTATGATGAGGCCTTCATCGCTCAGTTCAGGAGTAAAACGCGCGGCGGGCGATTCCAGGTCGGCGCTGATCTTGATTTCGTTCCGATCCCATGCCTCAACCGTGATCGTGCCGGAACGGTTCATCAGTTGAAGACGAACGTTCTGCCGTGCCGGATATTTTTTATGAAAGCGGCCCTGCGCGAAAGCGTCGGTGGCCGAAGCCGTCAGGAAGATCAGGGAAATAGCACCCAGGGCAAACCAGGGGCGCGCCGGGCGCGCTCCCCTGACCCGGTGGCGTGCTTCAAACAATCGCTGGCTCATCTGTACGTTACCCACCAACCTCTGAATTCTCGAATTCCGGGCGATGCCTTGCAATATTCCGCCCGCGCTTTCTCGGATGCGGGGCGCGGGCGGTAAATCCGGTGACATCTGGATAATATCTTACAACTCGGAGAACTCTCTGAGCAGTTCCATCTTCTCGCGCAGAGCGGCGTTCAACATTTCCTCGGAGACGGCGTCGTGCGGATTGAGCCTGAGCTCCATGAGAGAATCCTCGACGGCTTGATCGATAACGCTCATGTTGCGCTCAAAGGTCTCACGCATCCGTGGATTCCAGCGCGTCTTACGATGCTCGATACGCTGTTTCCAGTAATCGATGTTCATCTTCTGCTGGCCCACACGATCTTCCAGCACGGCGTCCATCGTTAATCCGTCAGGATTCGGGCTGACAACTCCGGCGCCGGTCGCTCTACTGTCCGCCAGCCCGGTGCCGAACGGTTCGGCGCCTCCGCTACGCAGACCTTGCAGTCCGAACGCGGTGACGAGCGCGACGGTAACGACGATCATCGAGACGGTCGCGGCCAATTGCGGCAGCGAGAGCTCCAAACGTTTGTTCATCCAGCGTGACCACAGGCTTTCGCGCGCCGGAGCCGACGCCACAGAAGCCCGGGCGGCGGATTGCTCCGCGCCGCGCTCGCTTTCAATCGTATTGCGGATGCGTAACCACAGGGCGCGCTCATTTGGCGGAGCGGTGTCGTACTCGTTAACCTGGCGGGCGACGCTCACAATGGCGTGGATGTCTTCGCGCACGTTCGCACAGCTCAGACAATCTTCCAGATGCTTGCTAAATAGCGTTTGGTTCTCGCCGATCAGCGTGCCTTCAAGAAAATCGCTGACCAATTCATGGCACTTCTCGCAGTTCATGTCGTGTAACCTCTTACAGCGCCGCCTGTAGATCTTATTTTATGATCGGAGTTTTTCGTGTTTCTCCAGCAGGCGGCATACTTCCTTAATCAAGCTATTCGGCCAGTCTTGGGGAGACTGCGTTAGATGTACCGTTGGTCGCCGTGTCGGTTTCGAGGTGATTGCGTGTTGAAACCTGAGCGACGTTGTTGGAAGCTACTTTGGCGAAATTTGTTGCCTCAGCAGCCCACGTAATTTCATCCGGGCCTTATGCAACTGCGACTTCGACGTTCCCACCGAGCACCCGAGCATCCGGGCGATCTCTTCGTGTTCGTGTCCCTCGATATCATGAAGGACGAAGACGGTGCGGTATCCCGGCGGCAGTTGCGCGATGGCCTTGTCGAGCGCGATCCGATCCACCACCGGCATCGCGTTCGGATTCTCCGTGCCTTTCACGATCTGAACCGGAGTCTCGCCATCGTCGGTCGTTTGCTCCAGACGCACGCCGCGCTTGCGAAAGTGCATCAGCACCTGATTGACCGTCAGACGGTGGAGCCACGTCGTGAAGGCCGATTCGCCCCGGAAGCTTCCAATTTTGCGAAAGAGCTGGATGAAAACCTCCTGGGCGAGGTCTTCGGCCTCCGCAATGTTTGAGGTCATGCGCAGGCAGAGGGAGTAAACGCGGCGATTATGGCGCTCGTACAACTCTTCGAAGGCCAGCATATCGCCTTCCGCGGCCTTCTGCGCCAGCGCATAATCCGTGGCTTTCGGTTTCTCGGTTTCGGTTGCGGTCACGTGTCCAGCATGCGGGCGGGCAGAAGGCCATCAACCTGACTCTCAATCTGCTTCCTGTCGCTGAACCGACGACGCGCCCCGATGTTCCGAGAAGGATATCTATCGAGCCCTGTCCGTGGCTCGGGTTCGAGTTCCACCACCCGACCCGATCTCCCTCACGCGACTTGTGATGCTATGGCTTCCGCGCGTCGTTGCCCTGCCCGCCCTAAACTTTATCTTTTTCGTATATTAGCCCAACGTTTTCGTGCACCCGGTGCGCCCGAGGCTCAACTCCAGTAGGTGCGGTCGAGCGAACGATAGCCGACGGCTTCGGCCGTATGCGCCGGGCGGATGTCGGCCGAAGCGTCGAGGTCTGCGATGGTGCGACTAACTTTTAGTATGCGATCATATGCGCGCGCTGACAAGCCCAGACGCGTCATCGCACTCTCTAACATCCGTTCGCACTCGGCGTCAATCCGACAATAGCGGCGGATATGCCGCGGCGACATGGCGGCATTGGAGAATATTCCCTCATCGCGAAAACGCGCGTGTTGCCGCTCTCGGGCGCTGATGACGCGCGCCCGAATCGCCTCGGAGCTTTCCGCCGGCGGCCCTTCTCCGACCATTTCCCTGAACCGGACGGCCGGCAC
>JANOGZ010000903.1:0-1523 GCA_031406255.1 Pyrinomonadaceae bacterium
GCGAACGAGTCAGCAGCGAACCGATTTCAGTACTCATATCTTCTTCCTTACAGCGCGGCTGGAGATTACCGTGAAGCTTCATTTTACGCGCTTTTTTGTTACTTGATCCAGCCATCGTGAAGCTGCCCGACGAAACATACACCAGCTCGACGCCAGCGCTGCTCCGCACCACCGTCCCCGGCCTCGGTCTCGCAGGCGATGCGGCGGGAGCTATAGACCTCAAGAAAAAGGATCTTTGAAAATCTGAAAAACAGCGGCTGCGGTTGACACGCAGCCAGCATCTGGAAATGCTCTTTCTGTTTTGTAGTGTTCCAGTCCACAAACAAAAGGAGCCTCCAGATGCTGAGCTTTCGTCTTACCATAACCGCTGACCAGCGCCAAGCCCTCGCACGCAAACTGACGACCGCGCAGCAACTCGGTGAGCTGCGGCTGTGTAAATTCATTCTGACGATCTTTGCTGTCGTCCACTATCAGGACACCGCGCAAGCGGCCCTTGTGCTGCAACTCTCGGCGGCGCAGGTCGAAGGTTATATCCACACGTTCCTCTGCTACGGCGTGCCGGGAGTGGCCTTCAAAAAGCCTGCTGGTCGGCGTCCGAAACTGACCAAAGAGCAGCAGCGGGAACTCTGTCGCCTGATCGAGGCCGGGCCGCAGGTGTGCGCTTTCAGCGGCGCGTGCTGGCGCTCACCGATGATTCAGCAGTTAATCAAAGATCGGTTCGGGGTCAGCTACAACGTCTTTTACATCGCCGCGCTGTTGAAGAACCTCGGCTTCAGTTATCAGAAAGCCGCTTTTGTCTCCGATCATCTCGATGAAGTGGCGCGGCGGCGCTGGCGCTCCCGGACGTGGCGGCAGATTCTCAGGCTGGCGCGGGAGCAAAAAGCCCTCTTGCTGTTTGGTGATGAAGCGAGCTTCCCACAGTGGGGGACGCTCACCTACACGTGGGCGCGACGCGGAAAGCAGCCGGTCGTCAAGACCAGTGGCAAACGCAAAGGCTGGAAAGTCTTCGGCCTGATTGATTACTTTACCGGACGTTTCTTTCATCAGGGACTGGAAGGCCGCTTCACGTCGGCCTCCTACACGGCTTTTCTGGCGCGCGTGTTGGAGCAGACGACCGGACACCTGATCCTGATTCAGGATGGCGCGCGGTATCACACCAGCGCGGAAACGAAACGGTTCTTTGCCGAGCACGCCGAGCGGCTTGAGGTGTATCAACTGCCGAGCTACTCACCGGACTATAATCCAATTGAGCGGCTGTGGAAAAAGATCAAACAGCAGGAGACGCACCTGCATTACTTTCCGACCTTCAGCGCGCTCTCCGAGAAGGTCGAGCAAGCGCTGCTCAAATTTGAGAATGCGCCGCAGGAGATTCTCGCACTGTGCAGCCTGCCGGAAGAACTGGCGCTGGCCGCCTAAGCACGCTATTTCAGATTTCCTTTTTCTTGAAAGCTATAGAACTCATTGGAGCGCGCGATACGGCCATCGATTCAACACGCCTCAAGTCCGAATTCCTCGCCAACATG
>JANOGZ010000971.1:0-6242 GCA_031406255.1 Pyrinomonadaceae bacterium
CTCCGCTTTCGACATCTCGCCGAGCGGAAACATGGCATGCGCGAGTTGTTCCTGCGTCAACTCCCACAGGAAATATGACTGATCTTTACCCGGGTCGCGTCCCCGCAATAAACGGTGGCGCCCCGCTTCACGGTCGTCCGCGATGCGCGCATAGTGGCCGGTCGCCACCTTGTCGCAGCCGAGACTCTGCGCCAGGCGATCGAGCGAAGCGAATTTCAGGCGGCTGTTGCACGCCACGCACGGAATCGGCGTTTCGCCCTCCAGATAACTCGTCACGAAGGGCGCGACCACATCGCGCTCGAAATCGCGTTCGAGGTTAAGCACGTAGAAAGGAAAACCGAGTTCTTCGGCCACGCGCCGCGCGTCGTAAACATCATCGAGCGAGCAGCAGCGCGAAGGCAGCGGCTCGCCGTGCTCATCCACGTTGATGCTGCGGTTCTGATTCCATAACTGCATCGAGAAGCCGACCAACTCATGCCCGGCGGCGCGCAAAATGGCCGCCGCCGCCGAGGAATCCACGCCGCCGCTCATTGCCACCGCAATCTTCATAACACTTCAGAATCTCTCGACCGGCGATCCGGGAAAGGGAAGGCGAACTTCCTTTCGGTCGCCAATCCGCAAGCGCCCATCAAAAATCCGAAATCACGAAATCTCACAGGTTTGCCGCCCCTTTGAGGCGGGTGTTAAGATGCCCATCTAATCAGACACCGCTGCCCGATCAGAGCAACCAGGAAGGATACCTGAAACGAAGCCAAACGTCAGCCCAAAACAAGTCTCGAGTCTGGAGTCCGGAGTCAAGGGTCTGAAGCTCAGGACTAAAACCGGCTTTAGGACTTGAGACTCGAGACTCCAGACCCTAGACTTATTGATCATGCCCGAAAAAGCCATCGAAGAATACATCGTTACGGACGAGCCCTATTACCTGGCGGTCGAGCGCGAAATCGAATTATTCGAAGCGGCGCATGCCGCCCGCCTGCCCGTGATGTTGAAGGGGCCGACCGGCTGCGGCAAGACGCGTTTTGTCGAGCACATGGCGTGGCGCTTGAATCGCCCGCTGATCACGGTCGCGTGCCACGAAGATTTATCGGCGACCGATCTGGTCGGGCGCTTTCTGCTGGAAGGCGAAGAGACGATCTGGCACGATGGGCCGCTCACCGCGGCGGTGCGCGGCGGCGCGATCTGCTACCTGGACGAAGTGGTGGAAGCGCGTAAAGACACGGTCGTCATCATCCATCCACTGACGGATGATCGCCGACGTCTACCGATCGAGAAGCGCGGCACGGTCCTCGACGCGCCGCCCGATTTTATGCTCGTCGTCTCCTACAATCCCGGCTACCAGTCGATCCTGAAGGATCTGAAGCAATCAACCCGCCAGCGCTTCGTCGCGCTCGAGTTTGATTATCCGCCTCCCGAGTTGGAGACGGAAATCGTCGCGCGCGAAGGCGGCATCGATCAACAGGTCGCTCGTGATCTGGTACTGATCGGACAGAAGGTAAGAAACCTGCGCGGTCATGGCCTCGAAGAGGGCGTCTCGACGCGCCTGTTGATTTATGCCGCGCAGTTAATCGCGCGGGGGATCGCACCGGTGGCGGCGGCCGAAGTCGCGATCTGCGCGCCGATCACCGACGACCGCGAATTGCAGCGCAGCATCCGCGAGGTTGTGACAACGGTGATTTAGGACCCAACCCCCCGGCGATCTGTTTTCGACGAGGGACCAGGAGAACGGCACGCCTCACAAATAAAGATACAACTGCCAAACTATACGGATGGCGAGATAAGATTGAGACATTGAGCCGTCCGATCTCTTCATCGGACATGGTGATTCGGATTAAAGCCGCTCGGCGCGGACTAAATTCAAGCAAGGGGGTGCTTCAGTCAATGGCTAAAGAAATTCGGGATGATCGAGATCACACAATACCGAACAGGTTAAGCGCAGCGGCCGGGAAGGTCGAAATCTTAGGCCGTGCTGTCTTAAGTACGCGCGTCTTTATCGGTCATGGCCGAAGCCCTCTGTGGGCCCGTCTCCAGTTGTTTCTCGAAAATGATTTGAATCTTCAAACCATCGCGTACGAATCAGAATCGCGCGCCGGTAGTTCGATCGTGCCCATTCTGGAAGAGATGTTGAAGCAGGCGACGTTCGCGGCGCTCATCCTGACCGCCGAGGATGAGACGGCCGCGGGCGCGCGGAGGGCGCGACAGAATGTGATTCATGAAGCTGGGCTGTTTCAGGGCAGGCTTGGCTTTAGAAAAGCAATTCTCTTAAAGCAGGAGGGCCTGGAAGATTTTTCAAACGTCGCCGGGCTGCAATACATCCCGTTCAGCGGGGACCGCATCGAGCAAACTTTCTGGGAGCTTCAGCGGGTACTAAAGAGAGAGGGACTATTGCGGTGAGCGACAGCGAAAACACATCCGGCGCGGAGGCGGGAAAGAATGAAGCCGCGGAGACTGAAGCGCTGGAGAAAACTTTTCATGATCGTCTACATGCTGCGCGGGGCGCGGGCGAGCGGCGCACGATCGCGGGGCTCGCCCGCGAACTCGGCAAGCTTCCGGGGGAGAAAGCGCGCGCCGCGCTTGAGACGAGCGCCGGGCTGGCGAGCATTTCTCTGCGCGTGAGCATGGAGTTCCTGCGGGCTGCTCCGGAGGCCGCGCGCACGCTCGACGCCGAGAGTTTGCGCGCCTGGGGCGAAATGGGCAGACGTCTTGCGCTGGCCGATGTGGAGGCGGGCGCGGCTTTCTTTGCGGCCGGCGTGGCGACGCTCGAAGGTATGCCGGGCGAGGCGCGTCTCCTGCTCTTTCAAATCTGCGCGCGGCAGATGACGCTCTCAAGCTCGATCGCCAGCGAAACATTTCGCCGCGCGCCCGACATCGCGCGTGCTGTCGGGAATAACGATTTGCTGTGCCGGATATTCGAGGTCGCCGTTGAAATCGCGCGCCGCACGGCGAAACATAGCGCGGATTTTCTTGCGGCGACGCCGCGCACGGCGCGCTACCTGCGGGATTTCGGCGACGAGAGCGAACGGGTCGGGCATGCGGCCGCGCGTCTCGCTGAGGCGTTCGCCGTGCGCGCCGGAGGCGTGGCGGCGGACATGTGGATGGCGCTGCCCGCGGCGATCGGCGCTTTGAACGCCGAAGCGACGCTCGCGCTGTTCGGCTGTGCGGAGAAGTTTCTGGAGCGCGGCGGCGCGGCGGCGCTTCATACGCTCATCGCCGGCGGCGAGGTTCTCCGCTACGCGCCGGATGCTTTCGCCGAGTGGACGGATTTGCTGGACGAGGTGGCCGCGCAAAGCAATGCCGGGCTGGTTGCTCTGGCGCGCACGACCCCCGCGTTCTTTCGCTCGCTTGCCGGCCAGGGCGGGCGCGGGCGCGCCGTCGAACTCTCCCGGCGGGTCGTCAGGACAGCGCATGAGGTGGCGCGTGTGGATGCGGAAGCGGCGATCTCCTGCTTTCGTTCAGGCCCCGTCGCGCTGCGCACAACTTCTATCGAACAGTTCGAGCGCTGGGCCCGTCAAGGACTCTCGCTCGACCCTGCCGGTAGCAGCGCGGCGCGCGCGCGCCGTAGCTACTACGCGCTCGAAACGCGGCAGAGCAATGAGGCGCTCCTTCATGGCGGCGCGGGACTCGCCCTCGACGGGGTCGCGCAGACGCTCCGTCTCTACGTTGAGGCCCTGACGGGGCGGGCGGTCGAGGTCGCCCCGCTCGTGGCCGTGCCTGATGAGGCGCGGATCGGCGATGGCCGCACGATTTATCTTCCCTCTGCCGTCACCGAGTTTGCGGAAGACGCGCTCAATTTTCGCCTCTACAAAGTGCTGGCCGCGCACGCCGCCGGACAGATCGAATTCGGGACGCATGAGCGTGCGGCGGCGTTGCGCGCCGCGTTCGACTCGATCGCCGAGCTGTACTCGCCGGAGAACGTGGACGCGCGCGACGCCTTTGCGCTCGATGGCTATATCAACGAAATCGCGAAGGGAGAAAAAGCGCTGGCGCCCGCAGAAGAGGCGCGCGCCGCCGCCAGCGCCGCCCGGCGACGTTTGCCGCCCGCCGCTGATTACCGCGCCGTACTGGCGCTCTTTCCGCAGCCGGCGCTGGCGACGCGCATCTTCGGAACGCTTGAGAACGGACGCATTGACCGCCGCTTGCGCCACGCCTATCGGGGTCTCGCGCGCGACCTCGACCTCGTCCGCCATCACTTGCGGGAGGGGCGTCCGCGCGTCGCCACGCTTCCCGTCACGCTCGTTCCCTTCGAGTTGCTGTTCCAGATCACGCTGTGCGGCGGCGCGCTCGATGACGGGCGCGCTTTCTACGGGCAAATCGTTTCGGAACTGGAAGGCATCGTGGCCGATTACCTGACGAGCCCGACCGCGACGGTCGCCGACACGCTGATGGCGACAAGCCGCGTCTACATGCTTTTTCAATCGGTCGTCTCCAGAGAGGCGCAGCAGCAGGAAGCGCAGCAATCGGAAGAAGCCGGCATCGAAGATCAGCTCACCGACGAAGCAGCGCCGGATGCCGCCAGCGAGACGCGCCAGACTGATGAGCGACCCGCCCGGCAGCGACAGCGCGACGCGCGTGAACTCTTCAATGCCTGGGCGAACACGGATGCGCTCGAAGCTGACGCGGATGAACTCTATGGGGCGGAGCGCTGGACGCCCTCCGAGACGCCCGAGCAAGACCTTGAGCAGGGCGAGGTCGCTTACGCTTACGACGAGTGGGACCGGGAATTAATGGATCACCGTGTCGGCTGGTGTCGCGTCGTCGAAAAGCGGGTCCGGCGCGGCGACCGCTCTTTCGTCGAGTTGACGCGCGCGCGCCACAAGGGCGTGATTTCTTCGATCCGCCATCAGTTTCAGTTGATGAAGCCGGAGAATTTGAAACGGGTGAGGAACGAACTGGATGGAGATGATTATGAGCTGAATGCCGTGATTGATTATGTCGTTGATCGGCGCGTCAGGAGCGTCGGAGTCGGCCAGCAATCCGAACGGCTGTATATGAAGCGTCTGCGCCGCGCGCGCGACGTCGCCGTCTCGTTTCTGCTCGATCAGTCTTCCTCAACGGCGCGCACCATCGGTCGTCACCCGTTGCAGCCTTACACGCATCCCGGAAGGCGCATCATCGAGATCGAAAAAGAAGGACTCGTCCTGATGAGCGAAGCGCTGGAGGCGGTGGGCGACGCCTATGCCATCTATGGTTTCACCTCCGAAGGACGGCGCAACGTCAAATTCTATATCGTGAAAGATTTCGATGAACGCTATACGGAAGAGATCGAGCGGCGCATCGGCGGCATTAATTATCAGAACAACACGCGCCTCGGCGCCGCCGTCCGTCATGCGGCCGCGCGGCTCGCGCGGCAGGAAGCGCGCACGCGCCTGCTGATCATCCTCTCCGATGGCCGCCCCTACGATCACGACTACGGCGATGCGCGCTACGCTCGCGGAGATACGCGCGAAGCTCTCCGGCAGGCGCGGCTCGCCGGAATTATTCCCTTTTGCATCACGATCGACCGCGATTCGGAAGCGGAGCTTCGTGATCTTTACGGCGAAGTAGGCTACACGATCATCGACGATGTCCTCAGCTTGCCCGAGCGCATGCCGGCTATTTACAGGCGGCTGACGACTTGAGAGCGAGCCCGGCCGCGAAAGCGTTTTGGATAAGCCTGTGACCTGCGCTCGCGGGGCAAGTAGGCATTCGTGAAAACGCCTCCGTCTGCGCGCGCGGAATATAACGAGAGCGGTTGAGAGTGTCTGCGCCGCTGGGGTATAGTTGGATTTTGTTTACCCCGCGCGGAGGGGTGGCCGAATGGTAAGGCAGTAGTCTTGAAAACTACCGCGCTAACGCGCTTGCAGGTTCGAGCCCTGTCCCCTCCGCCATTATTCAACAACTTCGAGCCCACCATACTTTCAGGTTCGGGTGTGCGCGATTTAGTGAAGGTTTTACACCAGCCGTCCTCAGGTGACGACAAACTGTTTGTAGTGATCGAACCTCTCGAGAATCAGGGTGACGTAGTTGACCGGCTCAAGCCCGCGGCAGAAACCGAACTTCACCACCGGGTCTGTCGAGTACTGTTGTGTCGACTTCTGCAGCAGCCAGCAGGATACATCTTCCCACACCTCGAGGCTCCCACCGTACTTGGCGGTGAGGCACTGGTCGTATGAGCTAAAGCCGTCATGCACGGCCACGCCCCTGTACCACGGCAGGATCCCGATGCTCTCGAGACCCGCGGCCCTTCTCCTTATTATCGTGGACCA
>JANOGZ010000976.1:0-2972 GCA_031406255.1 Pyrinomonadaceae bacterium
TACAGAAAACTATTTGAAAACGCTCCGATCGGCATTTACCGAGCCACACCGTGCGGCCGCATCCTGATGGCGAACCCGACGCTGGTTCGCATGCTGGGATGCTCCTCTTTCGCAGAATTGGCCGCGCGCAATTTGGAGGAGATAGGTGGATCAGACCCAACTTACCCGCGGAGCTATTTTAGAGAGCACCTCGACCGCGAAGATGAGGTAAAGGGTCTCGAGTCATTCTGGACGCGAAGAGATGGCTCTCTGATCTTTGTTCGTGAGAACGTCAAGGTGATACGTGACGATAGTGGCAAGGCCATCTGTTACGAAGGAACGATTGAAGACATCACCGAGCGCAAGCACGTCGAGGAAGCGCTCAGGGAAAGAGATGAACGCTTCCGCCAGCTCTTCGAGAATGCCAACGACATCGTTTTCACGCATGACCTGGCCGGAAACTATACCTCGATCAACAAGGTGGCGGAGAGGATTACGGGCTACACCTCGGATGAGGCTCCGAAGATAAACCTCTCGAAGATTGTCGCGCCGGAATACCTGGAACGCGCGCAGATGATGACCGCCCGCAAAATGTCGGATGGTCTGCCAACCTTTTATGAGATGGAGATCGTCGCGAAGGACGGCCGCCGCATACCGCTCGAAGTCAGCTCTCAGTTGATCTACGAGAAAGGCGACCCCGTGGGTGTGCAGGGCATCGCCCGCGATATCACCGAGCGCAAGCGCGCCGAGGAAGCGCTGCGCCGCAGCGAGGAACGCTACCGCCAGCTTCTCGAAAATGCCAACGATATTATCTACACGCATGACCTTAACGGTAATTTCACTTCGCTTAACAAGACGGGCGAGAAGATCACCGGCTATACCCCTGACGAGGCCGTCCAGTTGAACATCGCCGCGGTCATCGCGCCCGAGCAGGTCGAGCACGCCCGCCAGATGACCGCGCGCAAGATTGATGAAGTGGTCTCGACCGTCTACGAGGTGGAGATCATCGCGAAGGATGGCCGCCGCATACCGGTTGAGATCAGCTCACGATTAGTCTACGAGCAGGGAAAGCCGGCCGGCGTGCAGGGTATCGCCCGCGATATTACGGAACGAAAACAGGCTGAAGAGGCGCTGCACCATAGCGAGGAGCAACTTCTCCTGTCGCAAAAGCTGGAAGCGGTCGGACGCCTGGCCGGCGGAGTGGCCCACGACTTCAATAACCTGCTGACGATCATTACGGGTTACAGCGACCTTGTGCTGATGCGCATCAGGTCAGATGATTTGATGCGCCCGAAGATCGAGGAAATCAAAAGAGCCGCCGATCGCGCCGCTTCCTTAACCCGGCAGTTACTGGCCTTCAGCCGTAAGCAAATTATGCAGCCGAAGGTGCACGACCTCAATATGGTCGTCGTCGAGATGGACAAGATGCTGCGCCGGCTGATCGGCGAGGACATCGAACTCGTTACCCTGCTCGCACCCACGCTCGGAAACGTGAAGGCGGATCCGGGACAGATCGAGCAGGTGATCATGAACCTGGTGGTCAATTCCCGTGATGCGATGCCGCAGGGCGGCAAGCTCATCATCCAGACGTCCAATGTCGAACTCGATGAGGCCTATGCCGGCAAGCACCAGAGCATCCGGCCCGGCCGCTACCTGTTGCTGGCGATCAGTGATAACGGCGGCGGTATGGATGCGGAGACCCAGTCGCATATCTTCGAGCCCTTCTTCAGCACTAAAGATAAGAGTAAGGGAACAGGTCTCGGATTGGCGACCGTCTACGGCATCATCAAGCAATCGGGCGGCTATATCTGGGTCTATTCGGAAGTCAGGCACGGCACAACATTCAAGATTTATTTACCGCGCGTTGATGAAGAGAGCGAAGAACTCAGGCCACGCGCCGCTGATCCCGAGCCGCCGCGCGGCTCTGAGACGGTCCTGCTCGTCGAAGACGAGAGCATGGTGCGGAATATGGCGCGCGAAGTCCTTCAACTGAATGGCTATCAGGTGCTGGAAGCGGCCAACGGCAGCGAGGCGCTGGCGATCTGCGAGCAGCGGAAAGTCTCGATCCAATTGATGGTCACTGATGTCGTGATGCCGCAGATGGGCGGCCCCGAACTGGCAGAGCGCCTGGCCCTTGTTCGTCCCGAAATGAAAGTGCTCTTCATGTCAGGCTACACCGACGATGTGATCGTTCGCCACGGCATGCTGGAACCCGGCATAGCATTTCTGGAGAAGCCATTCACGCCCGGCGCGCTGGCGCGCAAGGTGCGTGAAGTGCTGGATGTATTCTCGGAATGATAACAACGACACGAAGCGGATTTTGGGATGCTGAGGGAAGGCGCCGATTGTGTCCTCCGACGGCGGTACAGATCATACACACGCTTACTTTTCGGCAGAGAGTGTAACTACTATGCAAGCATTAGTGATAGACGACGAACCACAGATATGCCGCTTCGTGGCCGAAATCCTGCGCGCCGACGGCTGGAACGTACGCGAGGCGGCAACGGCCGAGCATGCCTTCGAATCACTGCACGAACAGACTTACGCGCTCGTCTTTTGCGACGTCATGCTTGGCGGCGCCGATGGCTTCGCCGTGCTGCGGCGCTTCTCCGGGGAGCAGCCCGAAGCGCAAGTCATATTAATGACCGGGCACGGTTCGGCGGCCGGCGCGCTCGATGCCACCGCTTTCGGCGCTTACGATTATCTGATGAAGCCTTTCACGGTCGACGATGTGCAGAGCCTCTCGGAAGCCGTCCGTATGCGCATGGAGAAGAGCGCGCGCACCGGCGCCGCGAGCGAGAAACAGCCATCTCTCGTGTACATCTCGGACATCGACCTCGTGGGACGCAGCCCCGCCTTCGTCGAAGTCATGAAACTCGTCGGCCGCGTCTCCTCCACCAACCTCCCCGTCCTCATCACCGGCGAAAGCGGCACCGGCAAAGAAGTCGTCGCCCGCGCCATTCACCGTCGCAGCCAGCGCTCGTCAGCCTCCT
>JANOGZ010000992.1:0-1328 GCA_031406255.1 Pyrinomonadaceae bacterium
GTTGGTTTCGATATCGCTCCTGGCAGCGGGGCCGCGTTCGCTTCACTAAGCCCTGCAAGTACCCCCGGCATCTTCAACCTCTACAATATCAGTTTAGCTCCGAGCACAACTGTGGGCGCAGCGACGCTGATCGGAACGATCGGTGGTGCGGTACCGGAGCAGGTTGTCGATATCGCCGTCGCGCCGAGAGGAACTTTCCGTCTTAGTGCAGCGAACTCCATCGTTACTGAGGATTCAACCGGCCTCACTATTACGGTCACTCGTACGGGTGACACTTCCGGCGAGGCGTCGGTGCGCTATTCGACGTCTGTCACAAGCACCGCTGCTGCCCCTGCTCCCAGTCCCGCCGCGGGTACGGCTTCTGACCGCGCAGACTTTAACCAGGCCGCCGGAACACTGCGGTTCGCCGCCGGAGAGACGGCCAAGACGTTCGATATTCTCATCAATGAAGACTCCTTCACGGAGGGCACCGAGACCTTTAGCCTTGCGTTGGGCAATGCGACGGGCGGCTTCGCCATAGACGCTCAGAGCGTGGCCACCGTGCAGATCACTGATGATTCATCAGAGCCGACCACGAATCCGATCGACACGACTCCGGTGTTTGTGGAACAGCAATATCATGATTTCCTCAACCGCGAGTCTGATATCAGCGGGTTCACTTTCTGGTTCAATAACATCGAGGGGTGCGGCGCCGACACGGCGTGCCGACGGGTCAAGCGGATTGACACCTCCGCGGCATTCTTCCTCTCGCCGGAATTCCAGGATTCGGGCAGCCTCGTCGTCCGCGCATACCGCGCGGCCTATGGTGCCAGCCCCGACGGGAGCACGAGAACCAGTGTTGATTTCAGCACGGAGTTTCTACCCGACACGCAGGATGTACAGCGCGGCGTGGTGGACGGCGCTCCCGGCGCGCCGGCTTTACTGGAAGCGAACACACAGGCGCTGTTCAATGATTTTGTGACGCGCCCGAGGTTCGTGGCGGCGTTTGGGACGATGACGAACGCGCAATATGTTGACACTCTGAACACTAATTCCGGGAATTCACTCAGCACGGCGGAGCGCGATGCGCTGGTGAACGGATTGACTAACGGCTCAGAAACGCGCGCCACGGTGCTGCGGAAAGTTGCATTGGACGCCGACTTTAGGACGGCGGAGTTTAACCGAACGTTTGTGCTGCTGGAATACTTCGGGTATCTGCGGCGCAATCCGGACGTTCCCGGATATATGTTCTGGTTGGGTAAGCTCAATGCGGCTAACGGCGACTTCCGCTCATCGGATATGGTGGAATCGTTCACCAATTCCGGAGAGTATCGGACGCGCTTCGGTCA
>JANOGZ010001107.1:0-5393 GCA_031406255.1 Pyrinomonadaceae bacterium
TAGGTCTTCGACATCGAGTTGACGATTACCGTGCGCTCACGCATGCCTTTGATTTGCGCCATCGAGATATGCGCGGTCTCCCTCTGCGGCGGCGGCGCCGCATCTCCTTCTCCCCCGCGCGGGTAGAGGATATGCTCATAAATTTCGTCTGTGAAGCAGAGCGCGTCGTGCTCGATGCACAGCGCGGCGATGAATTCGAGCTCGTCGCGGGTGAATACCTTGCCGGTCGGATTGTTCGGATTGCAGATGATGATCGCTTTCGTCTGCGGCGTGAAGGCCGCGCGCAACTCTTCACGGTCGAAGCTCCACTCCGGCGCGCGAAGCGGAACATAGCGCGGAACCGCATCGGAGAGGATCGCATCCGGCGCGTAGTTTTCATAGAACGGCTCGAAGATGACCACTTCCTCGCCGCGATCCACCGTCGCCATCATCGCCGCGATCATGCCTTCGGTCGAGCCGCAGGTCACGGTAATCTCGCTCTCGGGATCTATCTCCAGACCGAGATGCCAGCTCGTCTTCTCGGCGATCGCTTCGCGAAAATCGCGCGCTCCCCAGGTGATCGCATACTGGTTGATGTCTTCTTCGATGGCGCGCATCGCGGCGCGCTTGATCTCCTCCGGCGCGGCGAAATCCGGAAACCCCTGGGAAAGATTGACGGCTCCGTGTTTGATGGCCTCGCGCGTCATCTCACGAATGACCGACTCGGTAAAACGTCGCGCTTTTTGTGAGACGTGGCGATCGGGCGATGTGACAGGTGATGCCATAGAGGGTTCAATCAACTGAAAAAGCGATGAGATTCTCTCAAAGAGAGGTGATGCTCTCACAAAGAGCGCCGGCGTGGCAACCGCCCTCGAAACTGATCCGGATGACAAAATCGGGCACGCCGGCGAGCGCATTGATCATTGCGAGCTTGATCTCTGACGCCGGAGAAAGTTATCCTGACGGGTAATATGATGAGGTGGCAATGAGCGAAAAAAGTAAATGTCCGATGGGCAATCACCCCTGGTTGGCGACTTTCCTGGCGGTCGCCTGCATCCTGATTTTTCTTTCCAAGAAGCTAGGCTTGCTTACCATCCTCTACATTCTCAAATAATTGTAAGCTAAAGCTGCGCTCGCGGTGTGTCTATAGGCGTGCCAGTTCCTGCAAACAAGAGGCTTTCGAGCTTTTCGGAGGCGGCTTGTTGCATACCCGGCAGCACGCGAGAATACGTCTCGATCCTCAGCACACTGCTGGCGTGTCCCATCCGTTCACTGACGACCTTCTGGTGCTCATTCGCTGCCAGCAAAAGGGTCGCGCAACTATTTCAATTCCACTCTGCTTCGATTAAGAGATATCAGCCCCGCCAGAATCGCCAGCGGACAATATAAACATCTCTCCCCGTCGGGGCTCGGAATGGCTGTGCGCCTCTGGATGGAATCGCCAGGCAGGGGCGAGAAGTGCGTCTATCGTGGGCGCGGAACGGCAGGGCGTCTCTGGATGTCGAACTGATGTTAGCGGTTGAAAGCTATCTTTCAGGCTGGCCAGTTTTCTCACGCATGAAGGGCGTAAAGCCTTTCTTCGCACGAGTCAATTCGGTGACGCCGCCTGTTCGGCGGCCTGTTGACGCAACTGGTCGATGATCGAGCGGATCGCGGGCGCGAGGCTGCCTTCGGGCGCAAGCCGCAGGTAGTGCTCGTAGGCCGCGACCGCTTCTTTGTATTTCTCCAGTCGCTCGTAGGCCGCGCCGATCAGTTGGTAGAGAGCGGGCTCCGTCTCATCGAGTTGCGTGATGGCCTTCTGAAAAGCCGCGACGGCCTCCGCATATTTCCCTTGTTCCTCGAGCAGGATGCCCATCCCCGCATAGGCTTCGGGCTGGAAGCCGCGCGCTTCCCTGATCGCCCGGCGGTAAGCTTCGATCGCCGCTTTGTGATCGGCCGCCGCGCGCAGGATGCGACCCTCGACCGCCGATGCTTCCGGATAGGCGGGACGGAAGCGCCGCGCGGCCTCTATTTGATCGAGCGCCGCGTTGGGGTCGTTGAGATCAAGCAGCGTCCGCGCGAGACCGAGATGCGCGGCCGGAAATCTCGGACGAAGCGCGAGCGCACGGCGGTAGAGCTCTGCGGCCTGCTGACGCGCTTCATCAGTACGCGACTTCTCACGGGCTTCTTCGGCCTGCTGAAAAACGAGTTCGGCCTCATCAGTGGTACGTGTGAGCCTGACGGCGAGGCGGCCACGTTGCCCCGGAGGGAGCGCGAGGGTGCGCTCCGCAAAGCCCGCGGCGCGCACGCGCAGGGTATGACGCCCCGGCGGAACCCTGGCGATCATCAACTGGCCCGCGGCGTCCGCCACGCCGCGTCGTAGCTCGTCCATCCAGATGAGGGCGTTCGGTTCCGTGGTGATGGTGAGCCCGCGGCTGGAAGTCGGCCGGGCGGTGGAAGAAGATGACGCGCTACCGCGTGGTCCTGGCGGCCGCTTCTTCTGCTGTGCCTGCGCGGGCGCTAAGAGCGCGCCCGTCAAGCTGCAGAAGTATGCCACGCCGATTATTGAAGCCAGAAGGACGGATGCGCGCCCCTGACGTGGAGCTTTCGACAGTGCTTTTTTTGATCTCATAGGCATTGAAAGCTTACTCCCAAGCGTTCAGCCATCAGCCGGTCATGTGTGGTGCCGATCTGTCATGGCACGCGTGCCGGGAAGCGCCGGGCGCAGAGGCGCGCGCTTCTTTATGTTAGCTGAAAGCTGATAGCTGAGCGCTGACTGCTGATCGCTTACCTTTCGTCAATGGTTGAGGCGGCGAGCAAACGGCCATCGTTGTTTGCCGCATCCAACCGCCAATTCCCCCAAGCCTCTTTCGGGCCGCGCGGCTCCGAAACGAGAATTTTAACCCTCCCCAACAACCGTGGCATCATGCGCCGCTGCGCTGACGCGAATGAGTATTGGCTGTGGGCATCTATGTCCGGGATACCAGTTTAAACCGTGGAAAGGTGCAAAAGCGTCTTGAGCACTAACCTTATCAAACATCGTCTCACTTACGTCGTCATCATTATCTTGATCGCGGTCGGGGCCGCCGCGACGCCGTTCATCAGCGCGAGTTGCAGTACGCAACAGACGCGTGGAAATGAGAACGCTTCCGTGGAGCGTCTGCGGGCGATGACGCGCGGCGGGCTCCTGCCCGCGGATAACGTGCTGGCCACCCTCGAAGCGGAAAATCAAGGCGCCAGGACGGGCGCGCTTGCACGGATGGCGCGGGCGCGTGTGCGGATCGCGACGGGCGACTTCGCCGGCGCGGCGGCGCTCCTTGATCAGGACGCCATCCGTCAGCACACAGCGCTCGCTGATTACGCGTTGTTTATGCGCGCCCAGGCGTTGCAGCAGGCCGGGCGACGCGTGGAAGCGCGCGCCACCTACGAGCAGCTCGCGCGCGATTTCCCCGCCTCGCTGCGTGCGCGTGAAGCGACGCTGCGCGCCGTCGAGATCGTTCAGGCCGACGGCCAGGCGGCGGCAGTTCCCTTACTGCTTAAACGCCTGAGCGATGCGGATGACGCAACCGCGTTGCTGCTCACGGCGAAAGCCTACGAGCAGGGCGGAGATACCACGCGCGCCCTTGCCTCCTATCGCCGTTTGTACTTCTTCGCGCCCGCCGCGGCGGAGAGCGCGGAAGCGGCCGCCGCGATCGCACGCCTTAATTCCACCACTTCTCCGGCGACCGCCGAAGAAGCCATCGTCCGCGCCGGGGGGCTTTTCGCGGCGAAGCGCTTTGGCGAAGCCGCAGACGCTTATACGGATGCGTTCGCCCGCTTCTCGAACGCGACTCTCACCGCGCCGAATCAACTGCGCCGCGGCATCGCCGCCTTCAATGCGCGGCGCACTTCCGATGCTATCGCGGCGCTCAGCGCCGTGCCGACCTCTGCCGGAGAGACGCGCGCCGAAGCCCTCTTTTATCTGACGCAAACTCATGCGAAGGAGCGGCAGTGGAGTATCGCGCGCTCGACCACCGATGAGTTGCGCCGCGCGTTTCCGCAGAGCGAATGGTTAATGCGCGCCCTCGTCGCCGCCGGACAGGCCGCCAAAGATGCCAGGAACGCGAGCGAATCTTCCTATTTCTTCCGCGCCGCAGTTAATTCTTACAAAGGCGCGGCCGAGGTCGCGCCGGCCCAGTTTGAGCTCGCCTGGCTCGCCCATGAAGAGAAAAATTATCAGGAGTCGTCGCGGCTTTTGATCGAGCATCTGGCCTTCTACGCGGACAAGAACAATGACTATCGCGGCCGCGCCGGCTACTGGGCGGCGCGCGATGCGGAGCGCGCCGGACGCCTCGGGGAAGCGCGCGCTTTATACCAGGCGATGCAGGCGCGCTACGATGCCAACTGGTACGGCTATCTCGCCAAGGGGCGCCTCGACGCGGTTCACCGCGCGGGCGGCGCCGCCTCACCGGCGAATTTCCCGCCCGATTCTCCCGTCAGCCGCGCCGTCGCTAATCTTCAGACGGTGACGGTGGCGGAAGAGACCGCCGGAGCCGCTGAGAACGAGCGGCTCGAGAAGGCCGATCAGCTGAACGTGATCGGTTTGGATGAGTGGGCGTTCAGTGAGCTCGACCGCGCGCTCGAAGCGGCGCCCGCCAGTCCGCGTCTTAACCTCGCCAAGGCACGCATCTATCGCGCACGTGGCGATAATCTTCAGGCGTTCAATGTGCTCCGCAAGAGTTACCCGGATTACGCGCAGATGAAGCCCGAAGAACTCGTGCGCGAAGAATGGGACGTATTCTATCCGCTCGCCCACTGGGACATCATCGTGCGCGAAGCGCGCGCCAAGAATCTTGATCCATACACGGTCGCCGGGCTTATCCGTCAGGAATCGGTCTTTAATCCGCGCGCCGCTTCGACGGCGAGAGCTTACGGCCTGATGCAGCTGCTCGTGCCGACCGGACGGCTCGTCGCCCGGCGCTACGGTGTGACGCGTGATATTACGGTCGAGGCGCTGTTCGAGCCGCTTCTTAATATCCAGCTCGGCACCGGATACATGCGTGACCAGTTCGATAAATTCGGGCGCATCGAATATGTCGCCGCCGCCTACAACGCCGGGCCGGGCCGGGCCGCGCAGTGGCGGACGTCGCTGCCCTTCGAAATTGATGAGTGGGCGGAAGCCGTTCCCTTCCGGGAGACGCGCGGCTATGTGCAGGGCGTCGTGCGCAACATGCTTCAATACAAGCGCCTCTATGATGAACAGGGACGGTTCCGCTCTGAAGTCGGCGCGCGCCGGGCGGACGCCGTCGCCGCGCCGCCGCCCGGGGCGGATCCGAGCAGCGCGCCACCCGCTGACGCTCAGAGCGGCGTCCGCCGTCGTCGCGTCACGACGGGTCAGGACGAGAATGAAGAGTAAGCGTAAGCGTTGAGCAGTCAGCGCTCAGCTTTCAGCTAAC
>JANOGZ010001134.1:0-2685 GCA_031406255.1 Pyrinomonadaceae bacterium
AAACGACGTGGTGCCGGGCCGCTATACGACGACGTGGTTCGAGGCGACCAAGACCGGCCGCTTCTATCTGTTCTGCGCCGAGTATTGCGGGACGAACCACTCGGGGATGGGCGGCTGGATTGTCGTCATGGATCCGGCCGAGTATCAGACGTGGCTGAGCGGCGGTGCGGCCGAATCGCCGGCCGCGCAGGGGGAAAACCTGTTTCAGGGTTTGGGTTGCGTGACCTGTCACCGCGAGGATTCGCAGGGACGCGGCCCCATGCTCGAGGGAGTATTCGGCACGCAGGTGCGTTTAGACAATGGCCAAACAGTATTGGCCGATGAAAGCTACATACGCGAATCGATCGTTAATCCGCGCGCGAAGACGGTCGCCGGCTTCCAGCAGATCATGCCGACCTACCAGGGACAGGTCAGCGAAGAGCAACTCCTCCAACTCGTCGCTTATATCAGGTCGCTCGGCGCGCCAGCCTCAGGAGGAGCGGCGGGCAGCGGTGCGACGACGAGAGGGACGGCGGGCACCGCCGGGGTCGAGACGACGACCGGCGGGATAACACCCGGCGCGCAGCGATCGAACCCGCTCGCGCCCACCTCACCGCGCATGCAGCAGGGAACGGGGGCTGTTCCGACGCTGCCCGGAGAGCGGCCCACTCCGGCTGCTCCCAGACCAACCGGAAACCCGAATCAGCGATAAAAGCGCCCGGGCTGTAAAGATATGTTCAAGCCCCGGGCCCACAGAAGCGAGTAGGACGCAGCAATTATGAGCACAGTAGCAGTGACGCCTGACAAACAGGTCGAAGAGCCGCGGGTAAGGCACGGCCACACCAATTACCTCAATGCCCACTACGGTATCAAGTCGTGGTTGTTCACCAAGGATCACAAGCGTATCGCGCTGCTCTATCTCGCCTCGATCTCGTTCTTCTTCTTTCTCGGCGGCGCGTATGCGGTGGCGATACGTTGGGAATTGCTGACGCCGGCCGGCGATCTCGTGCAATCGCAGACCTACAACAAGCTGTTCACCCATCACGGCATCCTGATGGTCTTCTTTTTCCTGATTCCATCCGTCCCGGCCGTGCTCGGCAACTTTCTTGTGCCGCTGATGATCGGGGCGAAGGACCTCGCCTTCCCGCGCATCAACCTCCTGAGCTGGTACATCTACATGACGGGCGGCATCATCACCTTCTGGGCATTGCTCAATGGCGGCGTTGATACCGGCTGGACGTTCTACACGCCGTTCTCCACCAGTTTTTCGAACACGTACGTGGTGGCGGCGGGCCTCGGCATCTTTATCAACGGCTTCTCCTCAATCCTGACGGGGCTGAACTTCATCGTGACCATTCACACGATGCGCGCGCCGGGCATGACCTGGTTTCGCCTCCCGCTCTTCATCTGGGCCCACTACGCCACCAGCCTCGTGATGATCCTGGGAACTCCCGTGATCGCGATCACGGTCCTTCTGCTGGCGGCCGAACGCCTCCTCCACATCGGCATCTTCGATCCGGCGCTCGGCGGCGATCCCGTCCTGTTCCAGCACTTCTTCTGGTTCTATTCGCACCCGGCCGTCTACATCATGCTGCTTCCCTCGATGGGCGTCGTCAGCGAACTGGTCGCCACTTTTTCACGAAAAAACATCTTCGGCTATACGTTCGTGGCCTTTGCGAGCGTCGCCATCGCGGTCTTCGGCTTCCTCGTCTGGGGTCATCACATGTTCACCAGCAGCCAGTCGATCTACGCCGGGATGATCTTCTCCGTGATCAGCTATGCGGTGGCGATTCCCTCTGCCGTCAAGGTATTTAACTGGACGGCGACGATGTACAAGGGATCAATTTCTTACGACACGCCGATGCTCTACGCGATGGGCTTCATCGGATTGTTTACCATCGGCGGGATGACCGGTTTGTTTCTCGCCGCGCTGGGGCTGGATGTTCACGTGCACGACACCTATTTCGTCGTCGCGCACTTCCATTACATTATGGTCGGCGGCGCGTTGATGGGATACCTGGGCGGCCTGCACTACTGGTGGCCGAAGATCACCGGACGCATGTATCCGGAAGGATGGGCGCGGTTTGCGGCGCTGGTGGTCTTCGTCGGCTTTAACCTGACGTTCTTTCCGCAGTTCCTGCTCGGCTATATGGGCATGCCGCGACGTTATCATGCTTACCCGGAAGAGTTTCAGGTGCTGCACGTGATGTCTACGGCGGGCGCTTCGATTCTCGGTGCCGGGATGTTGATTCCGATGATATATTTCCTCTGGTCAATGCGCTACGGGCGCTTCGCCCCGCCGAATCCATGGCCGGCGACAGGACTCGAATGGCGCACGCTCTCACCGCCTCCCACGGAAAACTTTGCGACGACACCCATCGTCACCTGGGACGCTTACGAATTCAGGCCGATCGAGGAAATGGAGGTCATCGGGCCGGGAGAGACGCCCGCGCAGCCGGTCGACGGACAACAACCGACCGACGGGCGAGCTTAAAGATTAAGCGTTGAGGCAGTACGGGGCCATTCGCTCTAATCCGGCGCCCGTCCGTAGTAGGTTTCATTTCGTAGTAGGTTTCATATAGAGGAGATTTGAACCTTGGCTCAAAGTCACGCTGCACCCACGCATACGGCGCTCGCACATCATTTCGACAATCTCGAGCAACAGCGCGAGGCCGGGACGCTCGGAATGTGGGTCTTTCTGATCAC
>JANOGZ010001086.1:0-1030 GCA_031406255.1 Pyrinomonadaceae bacterium
GGTCTGTTTTCCATCGATATCGAGGCTATCCCCGCAAGGGGGCAGCCGGGCCACCTCGATTCTAATTGCCCGGGGGGTCTTTTTCAACTCTTTTAACGCGGTACCACAGCCGGCCGCGCCGGCGCTCGACGAAGCCTCCTCCCGGCAATTCCGCGATCCGTCCGCTACGCTCACCCGCCAGTAATTTCTCGACGGCCAAAATGTGCGACAATTCCACGCGCCGCAGGTCGCCCCGCCCGCGCGCGATCCACTGTCGCAGGGCGCGCCGCCGCACCGCCCGACCCGCCCCGATCAGTGCATCGACACGAAGCGGCGACGCTCGCTGCCGTGTCGAGATATCTTCCTGCTCACACGCTTCTTCCAATAACTTCGCCGCCAACTCTTCAAGCGCGTCCGCATCATCGCGCAGCAGTTCGGCCGTGCGCGCGAGCGCCTCGATAGCACGCGGATTGAAAGTTTCCATGAGTGGCAACAGCCTCTGGCGCACACGCACGCGCGCAAATCTCTCGTCGGCGTTCATCTCGTCGGCTCTGAAACGGACGCCGCGCGACCGGCAGTACATTTCCGTCGCGGCACGCCGCGCCCAGCGAAGCAGCGGGCGACACAGCACGACGTCGCGCTCCGCGTCGAGCGAGCGCACGGGTCTGATACCTCCCAGCCCTTCGGCGCCGCTCCCGCGCAGCAACCTGAGGATCACGGTCTCGGCCTGATCATTCAACGTATGCGCGGTCAGAACGACCTGTGCCGCGCGCCTTCGCGCAACACCGGCCAGGAATTCATATCGCGCGCGGCGCGCGGCCTGCTCCAGATTGTCGCGCGAATGGCGCGCTCTCTCGCCCACAGAGGCGCGTCCGAGGGCGACGTCAAATCCATGATCGGCGGCAAGCTGCGCCACCCACTGCGCATCTTGTGCGCCCGCCTCGGCGCGCAAACCGTGATCGAGATGCGCCACCGTCACTGAGAGCGCGAGGCGTTCTGCTTTGATCAATTCGCCGAAAGCGAGAAGCAGCGCCGTCGAATCCGCGCCGCC
>JANOGZ010001179.1:0-6657 GCA_031406255.1 Pyrinomonadaceae bacterium
GCGCTCACGTGGATCGAACGCGGCCTCGTGCTCGGCGCGCTGGGAGGTCTCGTCGGGTTCTTTACGAGCGGCATGGTTCACTATAATCTCGGCGATTCGGAAGTGGCGATGATCTTTTATTTCGTGATGGGCCTGACGCTCGTGGTGGAGAGAGAGACGCGAAAGGTCGCGCCGCCGGCACAGGCGCCGAACGCTGCCTGACATCTTCCAAAATGTATGCTGAGCCTCTTCGCGCGAGAGGCGCGAAAGCGACTGTTCGGCTAAATGGTTTAATACATCCCGCTGCGGCGAGCGCGGATGGACGCTCGGCCTGCGCTCATGTTAAATTCATCAACGCAAAAATCTTTTGCGCCGATGACGGAACGCGACCGGCAGTGCAATCTGTGACGGACGCTTTCCGCACCCTCATACCCTGCTTAACGACACAACTCGAACCGGTAGTGGTCTCGGATAAGTTTTTCGCGCGAATTCCAAATGAGCAAACGTCCTCACACGGGTCGTGATAAAACGAATAAAGGACAGCCGGAAGCAGGCTCCGGCGGCGTCGTCAATCTGGCCGACGCGCGCGTGCGCCTGCGCTCGCGCCTCAGCACGAATCCCACGCGCGAGATGCTGCTGAGCGAGCTTGAAGCGGCGCGGTTGCTGCTCGATCAGGGACTTTCGACCGAAGCCGAGTTCTGGCTCACATCTCTCATCAAAGCCGCGCGGCACGATAAAACGCTGCTGGCGCAGGCGCGCTGCGGGCTGTCGAAGGCGCTGGAAGTGCAGGGGCAGTACGGCGAATCACTCGAAGCCGTCGAGATGTACGAGACGCCGGAGGCGCGCGCCGGATTGGACGCCGAAACGGCTACCTCATTGCGCGTGCAGATCGGGCTCGCCTACAACTACACGGGCGATCATCCGAAGGCCATCGCGATCCTTAAGGCGATGCGCCGCGAAGCCGCCGAGAGCAGCAGCAGCACGGATACGCAGCTCGGAGTTGTCTACGCCGCGCTGGCGCGCGTCTACCGCAGCATCAGCGAATACCCGATCGCACGCGGCCATGAGCAGAAGGCGCTGGAGTATTTCCGCCGCACGGGCGACTGGCGCGGACTGGCTGAATCCTATATCGGCATTGGTCTGACGGACACTTTCGAAGGCCTTTACGAGGCGGCGCTCGGCAACTTCGAGCAGGCGCTGAAACTCATCGGAGATCGTCCGGCCCCCTATCTGCTCGGCAAGAATTATTCCAACATGGCCGCCGCCTGCTGGTTTCTCAAAAGACCCCATGACGGCATCCGCTACCTCGAAAAAGCGATCAGCTATTACGATCGCACGGAGCACAAGGCGAACTCGACAAACGCTTACAACAACCTCGGCATCAACCTGATTCTGATCGGCGAATGGAAACGGGCGCAGGAAGCTTTAGAGCGCTCTCTCGCCCTCGCCTCCGAAATCGATGAATGCGCCGCGCGCGTACCGATGATTCTCGACTCGCTCGGTGAGCTGCGCATGCTGCGCGGCGATCACGATGAGGCGCAAGCCCTACTCGAACGCGCCGTCGGTCTCGCCACCGAGAACGGCAACAAGTGGTACGCCGGGCAGGCGCTGCGCACGCTGGGTCGCTGCCACCTCGCGATGGGTGAGGCGGAGAGGGCGCTGACAGAGGGGCATGGCGCGCTCGCGTTGGCCGAGCGGATCGGTGATCGTCAGGCCGTGTGTGAATCGCGTCTGCTGCTGGCGGAAGCGCATCTCCGCTGCGCTGAAATCCAGGAGTGTGCCCGGCAGCTTGAGAAACTTTCCGAGGAGATCACAGATTCCGCCGCCGATCTGGCCTTCGCGGGGGAGGCGCAGCGTCTCTACGGCCTGCTCGCGATGGCCCAGCAGGATGCGACGATGGCCGCGCACCATTTAGCGCGCAGCCTCTCGATTTTCGAGATGCTCGGTGATCGCTACCGCAGCACACGCGCTCATTACGAGCTTGGACGCGCCTACGCCGCGGCCCATCCGGAACGCGCCATCGAGCACCTCTCGCTTGCCGTCCAGACATTTCACGGTCTCGGCGCACGGCTTGATCTGACACATGCGGAAGAAGCGCTCGCGGCCCTTCAACACGTCGCGCCGGAAAAACGCAGCGAGCCCTCAGTGCTCGCACCGCTGCTCACGCTCCGGTTAGCCGAAGCGGTCGTCTCACGCGAATTTCTGCTCCGCGAGTTCGCCGCCGTGATTCATCAGGAAACAAACGCACACCAGGTTGTGATCACCGAAACGGATGAGGACGGCCGCTCCAGGGCGGTTATCGCACAGGGATGCAATAAAGCCGAGAGCGCTCGTCTGACGGACGCGCTCGATAGCGCCAAGACCGATCAGGAAAAAGAGCAGTTCGCTATCGAGCATGACATGAACGTCATCCCTCTGCGCGTGACGAACGCTGTGCCAGCCACCATTCTGATCGCGCCGCGCTCTCTGTCAACGCTCTCGGGAACGACATCATTTGCTTCGCTGCTGCGAATCGCCGAGCTCGGTCTGGACTTATGCGCCTTCCGCGCGCGCGAGCGCACGAGCCGCGTCACACAGGTTCAAAACGGATTGACCGATCAGTCGTTGATGCCCGGGTTCATCCATACGAGCCCGGCCATGACTCGCTTAGTCGACGAGGTCCACAAAATCCGCTCTTCCGACGTCACCGTCCTCGTCACCGGCGAATCCGGCACCGGCAAAGAATTAGTCGCCCGCGCCATCCACGCCATCTCCGCTCGCCGCGCCAAAGTCTTCGTCCCCTTCAACTGCACCGCCGTCCCCAAAGAACTCTCCGAAGGCTACCTCTTCGGCTATCGCCGTGGAGCCTTTACCGGCGCCGTCTCGGATTCTGCCGGCGTCATCAGAACGGCTGCCGGCGGCACGCTCTTTCTCGATGAGATCGGGGACTTGCCGCTCGATGTGCAGCCTAAAATATTGAGATTCCTGCAGGAAGGCGAGATTCAACCTCTTGGCGAGCAGCGTCCGATCAAGGTCGATGTGCGGATCATCGCGGCGACGAACACGGATTTAGAGCGGATGGTCGGGGACGGGCGGTTTCGCGAAGACCTGTATTACCGGCTGAATGTGATCCGGTTGCGGGTGCCGCCGTTAAGTGAGCGGCGCTCGGAGATCCCGACGATCGTGAACTATTACATCAACCATTATTCGGCGAAGTTTGGGCGCAAGGAGATCCAGATGACGCCGCAGACCGTTGATTTACTGATGGTGTGTGACTGGCCGGGGAATGTGCGGGAGTTGTGTAATGAGATCCAGCGGGTGGTGGCCAGAGCCGAGGATGGGACGGTGATCACGCCGGATCATCTCTCCCCGGAACTCAGACGCATATCGGCGCCGATTTCGCCACCAGCCATGATTACACCGATCGGCGCAATTGCCGCCTCCGCCTCCGAACAGGGCTCGACCCTGGCCAGCGCGATGGCCGAACTCGAACGACGGATGATCGCGGATGCCTTACGCAAGCACGGCGGCAACATCTCGCGCGCCGCGCGTGAGCTTGGCCTGACTCGCCGCGGCCTCTATCTTAAACTCGAACGCTACGACATGCGCGCCAGCGCCTGAGCGACCCAACTCCGGAAGTCGCCCTCACCCGCGAAATAACTCGACGCATAGCTTACACATCATCTTTCAATTTTGGCGCAATGGAAATTCTTGCGCAAAGCTCACATTTCCTGATTTAAATTTTCGCCTTCAAAAAGGGGGAGATGGATGGATTCGTGAAGTTGCTCAAGCAAACAAGTGGCGTGCGCCCACAACTCCTTAGTGCCGCCGGCCCCAAGAGCGACGGTCAAGGCGACGGCATTGCAGAAAGTCTCAATATCATCGCCGCAAAAACAGCAATTCACACGAAAGTCGTCCGACATGATTATTCCACCAGAATGACGATATTATTAATGATCTAACTTTCCTAGTAACTCCTCATACTTTTCAGTCAATCCACGTGAGATTTTTTCACGTGAGATTTTTTTAGGCGAGAGAAGCTTCATGGGCAAAGACCTGTTGATGGATACCTGGTAAACACTGTATACCTAGTTACCGCTTTCTTCACATCTCCTGATTTGCCACTTAAAACCATAAACGAGCTGGTGCATAGCGCAAATCTGGATATCTGGTATCCACCCAGCCACCCGCACGAGCGGCGGACGCCAGATTCCGGAACAAGCATAAACCGCTCTCTTTATTACGCTTACCTTTAAAAATCAGATTTCCCCAAGTGTGGCATAACGATTGTGATGGAGATGTCCAAGATCGTTGACAGGAAATCGAGCTAAGAGTGATGCGGCCTTCAACTCTTTAGCCAATGCTGGTACTCCTCATGGGTCCGGCACGAAACCTGTCGACGATCCCTCTTTAGATAATTTGAAAAGTTACCCCTGCGTTTTCTCACCTAGCGGTTTGGCAGAACCGGCGGAGAGACGCAAACCTCAGAAGGGACCCCATCATGTTGCGACGTATCACAGCTTGCTTAACGATTATCCTCCTAGTACTGGCCTCCCTCGCCCCGCTCGCGATCATCGCTGCTCCGGCGAACCAGCACAAAAACAGTAAACAAAAAAGCTCCCGCAAGCTCGCACCCGAGTTCGAAACCACGACGGCTTCGACCGAAATGGTTCGCGTTATTATGCAAACTAAGAGCACTCCGACGGCTGCGCATGATGATGCGATCAGGAGCCGCGGGGGCCTCAAACGCCGAACCTACCAGGCGCTCAACGCGGTGGTAGTTGATGTTCCCGCGAATGCCGTGGCGGCTCTCGCGGCGCGCGATGATGTGGCGTATGTTTCGCCCGACCGCCCCGTAACAGCGCAGATGGCGGTCACACGCGAAACCACCGGTGCGGCTCAGGTGCAGAGGGGCCAGACGCGCACTTCTGGTCTCACCGGCAAGGGCATCGGGATCGCCATCATCGACAGTGGCATCAGCGCCAGTCATCCGGATTTCATTAAGAACGGCCGTTCACGCATCCTCACCACGGTAGACTTCACGGTGCGCGCCAACGGCGTCATACCGGCCGACGGTATCGCAATGGGTGATGGCATCATCTTGGGTGATGGCGTCGTGCAAGGTGATGGTGTTATCGCGGCCGATGGTGTTATCGCGGCTGATGGAGATCGATTCGGCCATGGCACCGGCGTAGCGAGCGTCGCCGCCGGTAGTGGTGCGGCGTCGCGCGGATATGCGGATAACTACGCGGGCATCGCTCCCGAAGCCGACCTCATCGATGTACGCGCGCTCGGGCAGGATGGAACAGGAACGACCGCCAGCGTGCTCGCCGCCATTAACTGGATCATTCTCAATCGTGCCCGATACAACATCCGTATCGTCAACATGAGCCTCGGCGCGCCTCCGCGCGAGTCATACAAAACCGATCCGCTCTGCCAAGCGGTTGAACGCGCCGTGCGCGCTGGCATCGTGGTGGTCGCCACCGCCGGAAACTACGGTCGCACCGAAGAAGTGACCGGCTATGATGCGAACGGTGAACCCACTTACCGTCTCGTCTACGGCGGCATCAACAGTCCCGGCAATAGCCCGTACGTGATCACCGTCGGTGCTTCCGATTCTCGTTCCACCATCCAGCGTTCGGATGATGTTGTGGCCAGCTTCTCTTCCAAAGGACCGACGCAGTTTGACCATATCGTCAAGCCGGACATCATCGCGCCGGGGCGTCGTGTGATCGCCGCAATGTCGCAGGAGGCCAATCCGACATCAGCCGTGCAGCATCCCGACAGGGTCGTGCAGCCGGTCGCCGCCCGTGCGCTGCCGAACGCTTATTTCAAATACTCGGGCACATCTTTCGCAGCGCCTGTCGTCGCCGGAACGGTCGCGTTGATGCTACAGGCCAATAAATCTCTCACCCCAGCTCTCACCAAAGCTTCGCTGCTACGCACAGCGCAGGCTTTACCAGGTGCGACGTTCACCAGCAAATTGCAGAGCGTGCTCAGCCAGGGCGCCGGCCTGGTCAACGCTGCGGCGTCCGTCGAGATGGCCAGCGCCATCGCACCGAATGCCAATCGTCTGATCGCCGGCGATCGACTCTTCCGCGGAAATAACTCCTTAAGCTCGCTGAGCAAAGCGGTCACCATCGGCGGCGAGCAGGTTGCGCAAAGCGGTCGCGTGCTATACGCATACGGCGTGCTCTTCCTTGATCGTCCGGTGCTCACTAATGGCATCATGCTGGGCGATGGTGTGGTGCTCGGCGATGGCGTCGTGCAGGGTGACGGCATCACAGTCGCCAGCGGTGTGGTGCTCGGCGACGGCATTGTAATGGGTGACGGCATTGTAATGGGTGACGGCGTCGTCCTCGGCGATGGTGTCGTCCAAGGTGACGGCATCATGCTCGGCGATGGCGTCGTCCTCGGCGATGGCATTGTGATGGGTGACGGCGTCGTCCTCGGCGATCGCGTCCTAATGCCGGATGGCATCATTCTGGGTGACGGAGTGGTACTCGGCGACGGCGTCGTACAGGGTGACGGCGTCGTGCTCGGCGATGGTGTCGTCCTCGGTGATGGTGTGGTGATGGGTGATGGTACCATTTGGTCGTAAGAGATATATCGCAGTGGAAATGCAACGGGGTGGAATTGGAGATCCAATTCCACCCTTCTGTTTATTTGCTCACATAAAAACCCAGCTATTGCTCATCA
>JANOGZ010001248.1:0-1720 GCA_031406255.1 Pyrinomonadaceae bacterium
TCATCTCACATACGGTGCTCGCCGTCTGCATCGTGCCGCTGATCATCATAACTATGAGGCGTGCCCTGCGCGGAGAGTTTCGACGCCACCAGCGGATCGCGCGCTTGACGTTCCCCCTCTGGCTCTATGTTTCGGTTACCGGCGTGATCGTTTACCTGATGCTCTACCAGCTTTATCCTTCACGATAAAAACGTTACAGAGCGCGGCACTCGAGAATAAGCTGATATGGTTTAATGGGCGGTAATAACTCACATCATCTGGACAACAATGGCGCCGACGTGAAATCGCGTGTCGAACGGCGGCGCTCTCCCTGGCCGCTGATCGTGGTGGCGGCGCTCTTTATCATCGTCCCGTTCTTCGCGTGGTATGGAACGTGGTTCGGTCGGGAATTGAGCGACGAGGATATCGAGGAATATCTCAGGGATGACCAAAAACCGCGCCACGCGCAGCACGCGCTCGCGCAGATCGAGGCACGTATCGCAAAGGGCGATGCGAGGGCGAAGCATTGGTATCCACAGGTTTTAGCGCTTGCCACCAACCCCTCCACAGACGTCCGGATGACGGCGGCGTGGGTGATGGGCGCAGACGCTGAAGCCGCCGCTTTTCATGGAGAATTAGTGCGTCTACTCGAAGACAGAGAGCCGATTGTGCGCCGCAATGCGGCGCTGTCGCTCGTCAGATTCGGCGACGCGCGGAGTCGTTCCGAACTCCGCGCGATGCTTAACTCTTATATCGTCACCGCGGCGGCTGATGGCACCGCCCTGACGGTTTTGACGGAGGGCGCGTATATCAAAAGGGACGCGATGCTGGCCCGGGTGAGAGCGGATGATGAGAGCTTTTATGAGGTGCGCGCGCCGCTGACGGGGAGAATCGCACAGGCATTTATCAGGGAAGGCGAGCGGGTCGGGGCCGGCAGTAAACTCTTCGTCCTCGCGCCTGAGAGCGCGGGCGTCGCGGACGCGCTGGTGGGATTATCTCGTCTCGGTGAATTGCAGGACCTCGAAGACGTGGAGCGCTACGCGCAGGGCGTGGAAGGCATGCCGGACGACATCAAACAGCGAGCGGCGCAGACGGTTGAAGCCATCAAGCGCCGCACCTCTCAAAAAATGTAAATCGTCAGATCAGCGCGCCGCGGCCGGTGGGGCATCGGATAGTTCTACGTCGTGCGCCAGCTCCCATTGATCGGTCGGCACCATCTCGATCGCGTCCCACGGGCATCCATCGAGGAACGCGCCTTCGGGCCCCTTGCTGATACACTTCTGGCAGCCGATACACAGATTCGGATCAATTTCGATACGGCCGAACGGCGGGTGATCCTCATCCGGAACCCAGAACATGCAGGCTTCGATCGGACAATACTCGATACACGCCGGCGATCCGGCGCAACCCGTGCAGCAGTCCGTCGTGATGGCGAGCAGTTTGGGTTTCTTCTTGCGCGTCGCCTTACCGTCACCAAGCGACATCGGCCAGTGTTTTTCGACAATATCGATCATGCAGGGCTCCGTTCTTATTTCTCTAACCGTACCACAAGAGACACTTTAGCATGCTGGCGCGGTGCTGCTCAAACTTTATGCCGAAACCCTTTCCGCGGGGCCGACTCGGGGCCTCCTAATAGCGCCGGTTCGTGATAAAATCGGGCGCATCTTGCCGTAAATATTCTGCTGTTGATTTTAAACGCCTGTGTAGCACTCATGGTCGAGGAAAGGCGACCGGAGCGGAT
>JANOGZ010001250.1:0-4258 GCA_031406255.1 Pyrinomonadaceae bacterium
CCGCCCGAGATAGCAGGGGTCGTGAAAGGTGATTTTCTTTCCCGACTCCGAGAGCGGTTTGAGCTTGCCCTCGTCCACCAGCCGGGCGAGGTACTCGCTGTGATGATAGACCTCGAGTATCCGCAGTACGGCGGCATGTTCGAGGTCTATCATCACAGCGAGTACCTCGCCCGGCTGGTGGACGAGGGCAGGCTCAAACCGCTCTCAGAGTCGGGAAAGAAGATCACCTTTCACGACCCCTGCTATCTCGGGCGGCAGAACGGCGTCTACGACGCGCCGCGCCAGCTCGTGCAGATCTCTACGGCGCGCGGTAACACGGTGGAGATGGAACGAAACCGCGCCGGGAGTTTCTGCTGTGGCGGTGGGGGCGGCATGAGCTTCGTGGACGAGCCCCCCGGCCAGCGCGTCAATCAGGAGCGCGCACGGGAAGCCATCGCGACCGGTGCGGACGTGCTGGCGGTCGGCTGCCCGTTCTGCATGACGATGATGGAAGACGGCATCAACGCGCGCCGGGGCGAGCGCGACGTGAAAGTTCTGGACGTGTCCGAACTGCTGTGGGAGGCGTCGCGGCCGCGCGCGGCAGAGAATCCAACAACCTGAGGTCAGCCATATGGACTTAAACTTAACTCCGAACGAGCAGCA
The DNA here is from genome assembly GCA_031406255.1 of Pyrinomonadaceae bacterium. Taxonomy (GTDB): domain Bacteria; phylum Acidobacteriota; class Blastocatellia; order Pyrinomonadales; family Pyrinomonadaceae; genus JANOGZ01. Next base: position 643 of record JANOGZ010001250.1, read on the forward strand.
GTTCCGCGACGAATTCCGCGCGTGGCTCAAGGCCAACGTGCCCGCCGAATGGACGGGCGGCGGCATCAATTCCGAGGACCGGGCGGACTACATCAAGTACCTGCGCGACTGGCAGCGCAAGCTCTACGAGGGCGGGTGGGCCGGCATCTCCTGGCCGAAAGCGTACGGCGGGCGCGGCGCGACGTTGATGGAGCAATCCATCTTTCAGGCGGAACTGGCGCGCGCCAACGCCCCGCAGTTGATCGGCACCATCGGTCTCTCGCTCGTCGGGCCGACGATCATCGCGATGGGCGCCGCCGAGCAGAAGTCGCGCTACCTCCCGACGATTCTCTCCGGCGAGGAGATCTGGTGCCAGGGCTTTTCCGAGCCGAACGCGGGCAGCGACCTCGCCGCGCTCGGCACGAAGGCGGCGCGCGACGGCGACGACTTCATCATCAACGGGCAGAAGATCTGGACAAGCTTCGCGCAGATGGCCGACTGGTGCCTGCTGCTGGTGCGCACGGACACAGAAGCGCCGAAGCACAAGGGGATCACCTGCCTGCTGACGGACATGCACAGCGAGGGCGTGTCGGTGCGTCCCCTGCGACAGATGTCGGGCGACGCGGGATTCAACGAAGTATTCTTCTCCAACATGCGCGTCCCCCCCACGCAGGTGCTCGGTGAAGTCAATAAGGGTTGGACGACGGCGATGACCGCCCTGATGAACGAGCGCGCCAACCTCGGCGCAGGCATTCAGGTTCTCTTCAAACGCAATCTCGAAGCGTTAATCGCGCGCTCGCGCACCATCGAGCGCAACGGTCGCCCCGCGAGCGAAGACCCGCTGGTCAGGCAAAAGCTCGCGCAAGCTTACCTCGAACTGGAGATCCTGCGCTTGAACACCAACCGCGCGCTGACCTCCCTCTCGAAGACCGGCATCCCCGGCCCCGAAGGCTCCACGCAGAAGCTCTACTGGAGCGAGATGAACCAGCGCACGCAGCAGACCGCGCAGGAAATCCTCGGCCCCTACGGGCAGCTCACCGGCTTCGACAACGGCCTGTGGGAGTACGCTTACCTGCGCTCGCGCGGCAACACCATCGAGGCGGGCACCAGCGAAATTCAGCGCAACATCATCGCCGAGCGCGTGCTCGGTCTGCCGAAGAGCTACTGAAGACAGTGGTCAGTGGTCAGTGGTCGGTGGTCAGTATAAAGCTGATTGCAACTGGCCACCGACCACGGACAACCGATAACTGACCACTGGTGACCACTAACAACCGATAACTGGCCACCGACCACTGACCACTGACCACTGCCTATGGACTTCGATCTCAGTAAACCGCAGAAACTTCTGAAAGACTCGGCGCGCGAATTTCTGGCGCGTGAATGTCAGCCCGAACGCGTGCGCGAGCTGATGGCGACCGCTACGGCGCACGACGACAAGCTCTGGCAATCGATCGCCGATCAGGGCTGGACGGCGCTGGTGATCCCCGAAGAGCACGGCGGTCTCGGCCTCGGTCTGGTCGAAATGGCGGTCGTCGCGGAGGAGATGGGGCGCGCCTGCCTGCCCGGTGCCTTTCTCTCGACGCTCACAGCCTCCGCGCTCATCGAGCGCGCGGGCACTCCGGAGCAGCGCGCGAAATACCTCGCTCCCATCGCGGCGGGGGAATTGAAGGCGACGGTCGCGTTTCTCGAAGAAGGCGCGAGCTGGGACGTGGACGGGGTGAAGCTCGAAGCCAAGCGGGGCGGCGGCAACTTCTCGGTCACGGGAAGAAAACTGTTCGTGTCCGACGCGGGCGTCGCTGACCTTCTGATCTGCGTCGCGCGCGACGGAGACAGTCTCGCGCTCCTGCCCGTCGAGCGCGGCGCGGACGGCCTCAACATTAAGCCGATGCCTTCGATGGACGGGACGCGTAAAATCTACGAAGTGGCCTTCGACGGCGTCGCCGTGGCTGAACGGGACGCGCTCGGGGCCGACGGCGACGCGCCGGGCGCGCTGCGCGGCGCGCTGGAAGTGGCGATTGTCGCGCTGTGCGCCGAGATGGTCGGCGGGATGCAGTGGGTGCTCGACACGACGGTCGAGTACGCCAAGACGCGCCAGCAGTTCGGGCGTCCGATCGGCTCTTTTCAGGCCGTGCAGCACCAGTGCGCCGACATGTTGCTGCTGACGGAGAGCTCGCGCTCGGCGGCCTATTACGCGGCGTGGGCCCTGACCGAGGGCGATCCGGCGGCGAGCGGCGCCGTTTCGATCGCGAAGGCCTATTGCTCGGACGCTTACCGGGAGGTCGGTAACCGCGGCGTACAGGTGCACGGCGGGATCGGCTTCACCTGGGAGCATGACCTGCAACTCTATTACAAGCGGAGCAAATCTTCCGAGACGCTCTTCGGCGACGCCACATTCCACCGCGAGCGCATCGCGCGCCTGATCGTGGATACAAGCGCCGCCGGTCGCGACCGGGCGACGACGGCAGACCCGGAAGCTTTAGCCGGGCAGTTGGAGGCGGCGGAACGGGACGCGGGGACGGACGTCACCGCGAGCGCCGCCGCGTCCGAATAAACTTTGGACGCGGAACGGGAGGCGGGAAGATGACGGCGCATATTAAAGAGCTGTTCGACCTTTCGGGACGGGCGGCGATTGTCACCGGCGGCTCGCGGGGGCTCGGCAAGGAGATGGCCGAAGGGCTGGCCGAAGCGGGCGCGTCGCTGATGCTCTGCGCGCGGCGCGCGGAGTGGCTGACGCCGACCGTCGACGAGATGCGCGAGCGCGGCTACCAGGCCGAAGGCATGCTGTGCGACGTGGTGAATCCGGAGGGGGTGCAGCGAGTCGTTGACAGAACGATCGAAGCTTTCGGCAAGGTGGACATTCTCATCAATAATGCCGGCATCACGTGGGGCGAGCGTCCGGAAAAGATGCCGTTCGATAAATGGCAGAAAGTGATCGATATCAACCTGACGGGCGCGTTCCTGTTCGCGCAGGCGGCCGGGCGCGAGATGCTGAAGCGCGAGTACGGGCGGATCATCAACGTCTCGTCCGTCTCCGGCCTGCAATCGTCCGTCGACGGTCCCCACTACGTCGGGTATGCGGCGAGCAAAGCGGGATTGTTTGGCCTGACGCGCGAGCTCGCCGCCTCCTGGGGCCGCGCCGGTATTCGCGTCAACGCCATCGCGCCCGGGTTCTTTCATTCGCGGCTCGCCGACGCCGCGATCGAGTACGCCGAGCCCGTCATTAAAGCGCGCAACCCGATCCCACGCGTCGGTGACGCCGGAGAATTGAAGGGCGTCGCCGTGTTTCTCGCCTCCGACGCCTCCAACTACATCACCGGCCAGATGATCGTCGTCGATGGGGGGCGCACCATCGTCTGAGCGAGGAAACGACTATGAGCAAAGCTCAATTAGGAGAAAGAGACATGGAGTCGCCCTACGCGGTGCGACCCTGGCTCAATCATTACGACTACTGGGTGCGGCCGCATATGAACTACCCGCGCCGACCGCTTCACGATATCCTGCGCATCACCGCGGCCGAAATACCCGACCTCCCCGCCACGGTCTTCTTCGGCGCACAGCTCACCTTCGGCCAGCTCAAAGAACAGTCCGACAAGTTTGCCACCGCGCTCGCGCGCCTCGGCGTCAAGCACGGCGACCG
>JANOGZ010001314.1:0-1060 GCA_031406255.1 Pyrinomonadaceae bacterium
ATGAGCGTCCCTCTCATCGAGAACTTGGATGGCTGCGCAGATACTTCCCGGCGGGTGAATCGCGGCGTTAGACATCTGTTGAATGGTTATGTACAAAAATTGGAAAATTGGAAATTGGGAAACGCCTGTGTCTCAGGTTCACAGTCTGGTCATGGTCTCGCTGACTCATAAAGTTGAACTATCCATAATCCTTCAAGATATTCGTGACCCTCAAAGACGAAGATTCCGTTTCACCTTTTCAAACTGTCCGGCGTATCGAAATATCTTGGAAGAGTACCGTTTGGAATTATGGTCTGAGATCGAAAGTAGACGTGAAGGAATGGGCTGGACTCTCATTATCCCTGATTCTCAGTGGATAGCGGCGTTGAAGGAAAAAGAACCCTTGATTGAAGTTAATTGCCCCGATTTGGTTCATTACATGATTTGTACTGAAGATGATGTTATTGAAGTTTTGTCTGATGAATTGCCTAAAATTGTAGAGATTGAACCTGCGGCAGAGGGAGAAGAGCGTCCGGGAAGAAAATCTATTCTTTATTACCCAGAAGATAAAGATAAGATCGATGATGTCTTGAATGAAATCAAAAAGGTAACGTCGAACGATGTCTAACAACTCATTGAACCGGACGCGCAATCAGCAGTCTTGTTATCATCGAAGGCCGCAGCGCGCCGGTTAATTCGGGCGTTAGATGTGCTCGAAAGTTGAAGAGAATGGAATGAAGACTACCTTAACGCATTGTGCTCCCGTCATAAAATGAGAATCAAAGCTCGTGTAACGGCGTGGCGATGAGAGTTGTTGCGCCGTGTGGCTCTGGCGGTTGAGTGTAGCGAGAGTTAAATATCTGTGCAGTTGAAGCTGGCGAGAGTCGGCGCGGTTGCAAAGGGAGATCAAAAGATGAGCCCATCTAACAAGTCATTGGAGCGGACGCGCAATGAGCATGTTCTTTACGGAACCACAACTTATTCTAATTATTGGAGTCAGTGCCTTTATAGGAAATTGGCGGGTAAAGCCCTTGAAGAAGCAGATAACTTCTTTTCGATGTACCAGATTGCCTCTGCTAAC
>JANOGZ010001347.1:0-2069 GCA_031406255.1 Pyrinomonadaceae bacterium
ATGATATTACGGACATTTCTCAACACTCGGTCCCAGCTCGAGTATCCGGGTCACCGGTCGCCACTCGCCGTTTTTTTGACAGAACCCCGGATGTCGATAAACTCACGCTCCGCAACGCAGCACGTGGCGGCATTTTCAGCAATAATTAGTCCGACAAACTCCTAGCCCATGCGCAAGCTCTGGCTCGTATTTGCCCAGACCGCGACGATCTGCCTCGCGGTACTGTTCGTGGTTTCGACCCTGCGCCCCGATCTCTTCGGCGGGAACGCGCGCGGCAACGTCGTGACGGTCAGGGAACCGCCGGCCGGCGAGCCCGATAACGTCACCGCACTGATGGCGCAGCCCGATGTTGATGGCGCGCTCGTCGGGGGGGCGAGTCTCGAGGCTGAGACTTTCGCGCAACTCGTTCATTACAATCGATAGATTTCAGATGAGGATGTAGCAGTTGTTAACTTACGTTTTATACGGATTGTTTATCTTATCGTGCTTCGTGTTGATCCTTGCGGTGTTGTTACAACCGGGTAAGGCCGATGCCGGGGCTTTGTTCACGAGTTCGGTGTCGAGCACGGCCTTCGGGCCGCGCGGAACTCAGACGCTGCTTGCCAAAATCACGATCGTCGCGGCGGCCGCTTTTATGCTGATCGCCCTGACGCTCGCCCTGCCGGGCCTGACCGGGACGCGCTCTGTTCTGGAATCGGAGCCGGAAGGGGCCACGCCGACGCCGCAGCCGTCAGCCAACGCGACGCCGTCGCCGCTGGGCGGCAGCGCCGCGCCTGCTCCGTCACCACAGGCTGAAGGCAGTGCGGCGCCAGCCGGAGCGGCGAACACAGAAGCGGGTGCGCCGGCGGCGAGCCCGGAAGCGACGAGCAGCCCGGCCGGACAACAGCAGCCATCACCCGAACAGCAGCAGAAATGACGCACTTCGGGCGTCTCCGATCAGCGAAGTTCTCGCCTTCGCTATGTAAGGATGCCCACTAATCAAGGGTCAAGCCGAAGTGGCGGAATTGGTAGACGCGCACGTTTGAGGGGCGTGTGAGGTAACTCGTGGGGGTTCGAGTCCCCCCTTCGGCACCAGCTATCGTTTGGGCAAAAGTTGATTTTCCCGCCTTGCCAAAACGCAATTCTGGTCTACAAGCGGGTTGATGCCTGAGCCGCAAACGCTCAAGCATCGGGAAGTGGTAACCCGACACATCTGTCTGGCGCGTTGTGACCGGCTCGTCTGAGGACAGAGAAATGCAACTGCCATAGACCTCTGTTGTCACGGACAACGGGCGTCGTGGCGGGAGCGGCCATGATTTTGGAAAACTAACATTGGAGATGAGAAGATGAAGAAGACAACGATCGCTGCCGTCGCACTGGCAGCATTGCTCGGCGCATGCGCGCCCGCAGAGAACACCAACACCGCGACCACAAACGCGAATAAGACCACAACCAACACAACTACCACCACGACGAATACGGCGACCACCACAGCGAGCCCGGCCACCACCACGGCGAGTCCAGCGACCGGTGCGGCGAAGCCGCTTTATGAGCGGCTCGGTGGCGAGGCGGCCATTGGGGCCGTGATCGATGATTTCGTGGGCCGGGCGGCCGCTGATACGCGAATCAACAAGAAGTTCGCCAAAAGTAATATTGACCGATTGAAGGTCCACCTCAAGCAGCAGGTGTGCGCGGCCACGGGCGGCCCGTGCAAGTACACGGGAGAAAACATGAAGAGGTCGCACACGAATATGGGAGTGACCGAGGGCGAGTTCGGCGCGCTGGTCGAGGACCTCGTGGCGACGCTCGATAAGTTCAAGGTGCCGAAGGCCGAGAAAGACGAGTTGCTGGGGATCCTGGGGCCACTCAAGGATGAGATCGTAGAAGTCAAAGGAACTCAGACGGGCACGGCTCTACCGGGTAACTTCAAACCTTTGCCGGCGTTGGACAAGGAAAAAGCGACAAAATAAAGACGGGGCGAACCGGAAACCCACATTAAGTAGCGGCGGTCTTTGTAATTAACTCCGCACCCTGATGGTTGGCGGTCAATCAACCCTGACAGCACGTTCGGGCGCGTGAGCGCCTGAAAC
>JANOGZ010001354.1:0-5639 GCA_031406255.1 Pyrinomonadaceae bacterium
CTGCGCGAAGCGGCTCGCCGGCGCGCCGGGATCGAACGCGAGGCGGACGCTTACCGCCTCGTCTATACGGAGGGTGATCTATTGCCTTCGCTGATCGTTGATCGGTACGCGGATGTGTATGCGCTGCAGACGCTCGCGCAGGGGACCGAAAAGATCAAAGATATGCTGGTCGGGTTAATGGTCGAGGAATGGCGCCCGCGCGCCATCATCGAGCGAAACGATGTGCGCGTGCGCTCGCTCGAGGGCCTCGAAGCCCGCGCGGGCGTCATCTATGGAGAGGCCCCCGCTGAAATCGAGATCGTGCAGCACGGCGTGCGCTTTCGTTTAGAACCGCTCGGCGGACAGAAGACCGGAGCGTTCCTCGACCAGCGCGAAAACCATGTGGCGGCGCGGAACTTCGCGCACGGACGAGCGCTCGACTGCTTCACCTTCAACGGCGCCTTCGCGCTCCACCTGGCGCCCGTCTGCCAGAGCGTGCGCGGACTGGACGTATCGGAAGAAGCGGTTCGCGCCGCGCGGCGCAACGCCGAACTGAACCACGCCGGCAATGTCGAGTTTCACGAGGCCAATGTGTTCGATGCGCTGCGCGAGATGGAAGCGGCGAACGAGCGATTCGATACGATCGTGCTTGACCCGCCGGCCTTCGCCAAGAATCGCGCGAGCCTCCCGGCCGCCGCGCGCGGCTATAAAGAGATAAACTTGCGGGCGCTCAAAATGCTCGCGCGCGGTGGCACGCTCATCACCTGTACCTGTTCTTACCACGTTACGGAAGGCATGTTTCTCGACGTCGTCACCGCGGCGGCGAGCGACGCCCATCGCCGCGTGCAGATCGTGGAAAAACGCATCCAGGCGCGCGACCATCCGGTGCTCATCGGCGTCCCCGAAACGCTTTACCTGAAATGCCTGATCGCGCGCGTCATCGACTGAAAATACATCTCGCTCGAAGGGGATTTATCAGGCCGGAAGGGAAAGAATGCACCGCTCGATCCAGAGTGACGCCTTCTCCGGTGCGGCGGCACGAACAGCACGCGATGGTGATGGTGGTGCTCCGGCGCGGGTTATCGCCGTGGGCGGTCAGCTTAAAGATGTGCCGTTGCCGACGCTCTCGGCGAGTCGCTTGGCATCGGGCAGGGCTTCGAGCGCGCGCAGGAGTTGCGGGTCACCTTCGAGCAGCACGCGCCCTCCGGCCTCGCTGCCGTAAGCGGCGGTAATGATTTCGTCGCGGATGCGGAGCTTCACGTAGTCAAAATCAGCGTCGATCTGTGAAAGCGTGAGGCCCGTATCAGCGGCGGTGCGCCGCGCGTAGTCGCGAAAAGCCTCGACGACGCGATCCGTCACGGGAAGGTCCGTCGGACGCGGAGAGCGGCCGTACTGCATTGTTCCGATCGCGTAACTCTCAAGACCCGCGACCTTGCCGGCGGCGAGTTCGCGGGTGAAGTAGAACGCCGCTTCGAAGATGCGCGCGCGCGTCGGCGTACCGACGTCGAGCGGCTTGATTTCGATATCGGGCGTGATGCCGCCGCCGCCATAAAAGATGCGACCGGCGGCGGTCTTGATGGCCGGCCCCGTCGTCGCGGGTGTCGGTTGCGGGGTCGGCTGCGGCGGCGGACCCGTGAGCGTCGCGTTCGGCTGCACGGGCTGTGTCGGTGAGAGCGGGCGCGCGGTTCGCGGTTCGCTCTCGGCGTCGTGGCGCACGTAGTAGTCGTAGAGTGATCCGTTCGAGTAGTCGCGCTGAATCATCCGCCCGTAGGGCGTGTAATACTTCGCGGTGGTGAGGGTGAGCCCGGTGCCGAACGGCAGTTGAAAGACGCGCTGCACGAGACCTTTGCCGAAACTGGTTTCGCCGACGACGAGGCCGCGCCCGTGGTCTTGAATCGCGCCGGCGACGATCTCGGAGGCCGACGCCGAGTTGCGGTTGATGAGCACGACGAGCGGAAAATTCTCCGGATCGGTGCCGGTGTTCTTATAAACTTTCGGTTGCAATGACTCGCGGCCGCGCACGGAGACGACCGTCTGGTCGCGCGCAATAAACTGGCTGGCGACGCTGATCGATTGATCCAGCAGGCCGCCGGGATTATTGCGTAAATCCAGCACGAGCTGGCGCAGCCCTTCCCTTTCGAGACTTCTGATCGCCTCTCGCAATTCGTCGCCCGTCGTATGCGTAAAACCGCCCGTCAGAGCGACGTAGACGGTGTTCGGGCGAATCATAAAGGCGGTGCGTATCGAGGGCAGCGGAACGGCGTCGCGAACGATCGTGAAATACAGCGGCGCGCTCTCTCCGGAGCGCTCGATCTTGAGCTTGACGGGTTCGCCGCGTGGGCCGCGCACGGCGTTGGAGACCTGCGCGCTGCTCCAGTCGCGAGCGTCTTTGCCGTCCACCTCGACGATCCGGTCGCCGTAACGCAGCCCGGCGCGCGACGCCGGCGTGTCTTCTACCGGTGACTGGACGTAGACGCCATCGCGGTGGCGCAGGATCGTGACGCCGATGCCGTAGAAACGCGAATCCTGATCTTGCAGCAGCTTGGTATATTCGGCGCGCGTGAAAAACGCCGAGTGCGGATCGAGCGTCGAAAGCATGCCCTGAATGGCGGCCTGGCTGGCTTTTTCGTAGTCTACCTCGTCCACATAACCGGCGGAGACGGCCGCCACGGCTTCCTCGTAATCCCGCTCGATCCGGCCAAACGCCGTCGAGGCGCTTTCACCGGCCGGAGAGAGCGGCCGGACGCGCGCGCCGCCCCGTGTCCTGATGCTCGAGAGGGCGGGTTGGCCGATGCGGCTGCCCAGCACGCCGCCGGCGATGGTTGAGACAATAATAATTGCGGCGGCGGCCGTCAGGCCCGACCTTTTGCTCATGCTGTTCTCCCCGAAGACTTCTCTCCAAGCAGCCAACGGCCGCATGGATAAGGCGGTGATTTTAGCATAGCACCGGCCCAGTCGCCGAAACCGCGCGCCCGGAGGGCGGCTTATGCTATATTCGCCTCACGAGTGGCAGGTGATGGGACAAAAGTTTTTCTTATCGCCTGTCACTTGCTACGTCTTCTTCTTGATATCCAATTCTAAAGAGAACTACTCGCATGTCCCCAGCGCTCTCAATCGTAATTCCGGCGTATAACGAAGCGCCGCGCCTCGAAAAATCGCTGCACGCAATCTTTGATTATCTGGATGAGCAGAAGACCCATAATGAGATCATTGTGGTTGATGACGGCTCGAGCGACAACACTTCCGCGATCGCCGCCGAGAGCTTTGCCGCGCTTGCGTCCGAACGGACGAGAGGACGCTTGATAAGCAACAGTCCGAATCGCGGCAAAGGCCATGCGGTGCGCACGGGGCTGCTGGCGGCGCGCGCGCCCGTCGCCCTCTTCACAGACGCCGATCTTTCGACGCCGATTACGGAGGCGCCGAAACTGGTCGCGCCGATTCGCGCCGGCGAGTACGATCTCGTCTTCGGCTCGCGCGCCCTTGACCGGAGCCTGATCGGCGTTCACCAGCCGTGGCGACGCGAGCAGGGCGGGCGCATCTTCAATCTCATCGTGCGGCTGGCGACCCGGCTGCCGTTCTGGGATACGCAGTGCGGGTTTAAAGCGTTCCGCATGGACGTGTGCCGTCCTCTTATCGAAGCGGCGACGATCGACCGCTTCGGTTTTGATGTCGAATTGCTGTACATCGCGCACATGGCCAGGCTGCGGCTACGCGAACGCGCCGTCCGCTGGGATCACAACGATGGAAGCAAGGTAGACGTCATGCGCGATAGCCGGCGCATGCTCGGCGAAGTGCGCGTTATTAGTCGCCAGGCGCGCCGCGGCTTTTACGACAAAGCGATCGAGGCCGCGCGGGGATTGCGCGCCGCGCGCGGGTTGATTCCCGGAGACGATGCGGAACGGGAGGAAAGCGATGTGTCGCCGGAACTCGCCAGCATCGCGCGCCGGATTTAGCGGAGCGATAAGAGGGAAGACAGAAATCTATTATCAGTAGTAGAATCCGCGCGGCCGGGCGACTACTGCCTCGCATGTTCTGGCCGTCAGCTCTCGTCTGACTTGATGAGGATCGTTCGATGACTGCGCGTCTCAACGTCAATATTGATCACGTCGCCACGGTGCGCCAGGCGCGGCGTGCGCCGGAGCCGAGTCTGATCGCGGCGGCGATGATCTCCGAACAGGCCGGGGCCGATGGCATCACCGTCCATCTGCGTGGAGACCGCCGCCATATCCAGGACGCCGATATCTACGCCCTGCGTCAGTCTGTCACGACATATTTAAATATTGAGATGGCGACCACCGATGAGATGTTGCAGATCGCGCTCGATGCGCGCCCTGATGCCGTCACGCTCGTCGCCGAAAATCCGAATGAAATCACGACCGAGGGCGGCCTCGACGTTATCGCGAACCTCGATACGGTGCGCGCGAGCGTCACCTATCTGCGTGAGGGCGGTCTCTTTATGAGTATCTTTATAGATCCGGACGCCCGGCAGATAGAGGCGGCGCGTGAGGCTGGCGCGCAGCAGGTCGAACTATGCACCGCCGTCTATGCCGAGAGCGCGCTGCTGCCCGGCGGAGCGCACGCCGAAGGTCACATGCGGACCGCCCAGGAGCTTCGGCGGTTGCGTGAATCGGCCACGCTCGCCTCGCAGTATGGCCTGCGTATCGCTGCCGGTCATGGACTCACCTACCGAAACGTCGGCGCGGTCGCCGCCATCGAGGAGATCACAGAGTTCAATATCGGCCACAATATCATCGCGCGCTCAATATTCGCCGGGCTCGACACGGCCGTCCGCGAGATGCGCGACCGCATCAGAGAAGGAAGCAGGCAATAAAAACGCCCGGAGCGAGTCGCCTCGACGAGTGGCTCCCGATCCACTCACCGAGACGGCTCGCCCCGCGGGCGCTCTTCCGGCCCCGTGTCACGCACAGGCCGAAATCAGCGGATCTAAATGCGCGCTCCGAGCCTTACCAGGCAGAGTGGCTGATGCGGCCGGAATCCTCTTAAAACCACGCCGGTCTAAACCTCCATCAGCTTGCCAGGGCGTCGCGCGTGCGCGCCGAAGAAGCGCTTGCCGGCGATGAAAAGCCGAGGTGCTTGTAGGCGGCGCGCGTCACGACGCGACCGCGAGGCGTGCGATTCAAGAACCCGATCTGAATCAGGTAGGGTTCGATGATCTCTTCGATCGATTCGCGTTCTTCGCTGATCGAAGCGGAGATCGTGCCGACCCCGACGGGGCCACCATCAAACTTGTCGATGATCGCCGTCAACAATTTGCGGTCAACTTCGTCGAGACCGAAACGGTCGACCTCCATTTCGTCGAGCGCGCGCCGCGCGACCGACTGCGTGATCCGCCCATCGGCCAACACTTCGGCGTAATCGCGGACGCGGCGCAGGAGACGATTGGCGATGCGCGGCGTGCCGCGCGCCCGCCGCGCGATCTCGCGCGCGCCGCTTCCCTCAATTTCCACACGCAAAATCTCCGCCGAGCGATGAACAATAATTTCCAGGTCCTTTTGCGAATAAAAATCGAGATGAAAGACGATGCCGAAGCGACCGCGCAACGGCGCCGTGATCATCCCGGCGCGCGTCGTCGCACCGACGAGCGTGAATTTCGGCAGGTCCAGCTTGATCGATCGCGCGGCGGTGCCCTGCCCGATCAT
>JANOGZ010001374.1:0-2311 GCA_031406255.1 Pyrinomonadaceae bacterium
CGCGCCGTCGCGACAATTCAGAGCTTTCACAACTTTCTTTTTAGCGATTCGCGAACCAAACGGCATAATCAGAAACAATTTGCTTGTTTACACTCTTACCAATGACAGTTAAATCGCACAGAGGGAATTCTATCTTTTGAGAGCCCCATTTACCTGAAATAATTACTCCATAGAGATCATCCACCCCTGAAATCTTTACGACCGTACTCTTATCACCCTGTCGCATCCTGCTCCTTTCTTGATATTCACTAACCTCAGCCTCAAATGGAAATCTTAAATTCTCTTCAAGATATTTCTCCCAGGCTTCAAACGCTTCCCCTTCATCTTCTATGCCAGACAGAACCTTCTGGATGCGCTTCCCCTCTTCTCCAAGAGAAAGCCAACCAATACGAGAAGCAATCTCATCCACAGCCTCATCAATGTCTCTTTGGGTATCCCGACTCTGAGCGTGTTCGACATCACCAACTTCCAGATAAAACTGTTGCCAATCCATCCCTTCTATTTCACTTTGCTCCAGATATGATTGAGGCATCTGTTTGAGGGTAGAGCTATCCCAGGCAACGAGAATCAATGACTGGCCGCTCTCGACCTCATCAATTTCTAAAATTCTGCCTTGCCATCCGCTCAGATCCATGTTCGAGTCTGGGTCATTCACTCCTTCCTTCACCCTTACAGAATCGCTTACTTTAAAATTAAGATTGGCCTTTCTCATGTTCTACTCCTCTACAAATTCAAGCAAGCGCCTAACGCCGGGGATGAGCCGCCGGGACACAACTTCGAACAAAGCCAAGTCTCGCGATGAGAGGCTCGCTCATTCCGGTCGGCTCCATCCCCTTGTTAGATTTCGTGCGCTGTAGCCTCTCTGCGGTGCCTGATCTCTCACCGCTGATTTTATCTCTCAACATGGCAACCGCCTCATGGCGATTCATCTGTGATCGTCATTAACTCTCGATTCGTGCGCGGGGCTCACAGCATTCAAGCGACTTTAGCACGCAAGATCACTTTTCGCTTCTGTTAAGACTCAAGATAGCTGGTTCAGAGTTTTGAGCCACACCATTCAACAGAAATCTAACGCCCCTGTTAAGCGGCCGCCTGCATTCCTGAGAGATAAAAAACCTGCTCATTGGCGGTCCGCTTCAACAGGTTGTTATGCGTCGGGGTGATGCTCTTCTATGGCTTAGCCTCGTAGACGATGTTGAATGGCGTCTCAGTGGCGCGCCGGAACCGTTTGAAGCCGCCGCCTGTCGCTACCTCACGTATTCGCGCCTCGCCGGCCTGCGCACCTAATGCCAGGCCTACCTCCTGGGACAGCGACGCAGGGGTGCACAGCAGCGTCGAGGCCGAGTAGTATATGCGTCCGATCGGGTTCAGGTTTTCCTCGACCTTATCCCCAGCGAAAGGCTCGACAATCATCAACGTGCCGTCAGGCGCGAGCGACTCCCGTACGTGGGCCGCCGCCCCCGCCGGATCGCCCATATCGTGCAGGCAGTCGAAGAATGCCACAAAGTCGTAGAACTTGCCGGGGTAGTCTTTCGCACGGGCGACCTCAAACTTGACGCGGTCGCTCACGCCCGCCTCAGCCGCTTTCTGGCGCGCCATCTCTATCGACCCGGCGTGATAGTCGTAACCGACGAAGGTGGAGCCGGGGTAGGCTTGCGCCATCAGGATCGTCGAAGCGCCGAGGCCGCAGCCAACGTCCGCCACTTTAGCGCCTTCCTTTAGCCTCGCCTCGACGCCTTCGAGAGAGGGGATCCAGGAGCTGATTAGGTTGGCGGCATAGCCGGGTCTGAAGAAGAGTTCGGTACCGCGGAACAGCCCGTGGTCGTGTTCATGCCAACCGAAGCCCTCTCCGGTGCGGAACCTCTCCGTGATCTGAGGCACGGCCCTGAGCGCCGAGACCGCGAGCAGGAAAGCGCCAGGCAGGTAGGCGGGACTCTTCTCGTCGGCGAGGGCGAATGCCTGCTCCTCGGAAAGCGAGTAACGGCCAGCAGCCGCGTCGTACTCGACGTAACCGCCGGCGGCCTGGGAGTTGAGCCACTCACGGACATAGCGTTCATTGGTGCCCGTGCGTTCGGCCAACTCGGCGGAGGTCAGCGCTCCGCCGCCTGCCATCGCCTTGTAGAGGCCGAGGCTCTCGCCGATGACGACCAGGCCGGCATGGAACGTGGCGCCGAAGTCAGCGACGAACTTTCCCAGCAACTGATTGAGCTTTTCTTCATTAATAGCCATAGCATTCTCCTTTATAGATTAAGTGACAAATCGGACATTTCATGTCGTTCTATGACTTCGACTGAACAAGACGTATAACGCC